>CALGTJ010000760.1 GCA_937901435.1 uncultured Rhodobacter sp.
AGCATCGGTCTCCAAAACCGAGGGTCGTGGGTTCGAGTCCCTCAGCCCCTGCCAAGACCAAGGCATCCGAGGCGCAACGCCTCTGCCATTATCCGTTTAGCACCGCTTTCAATTCCGTCACCGATGTGAACATCGGGGAATGGGCAAAGGCGGATTTCGTGATCTGCAAGTCGGGAAAATGCACAGCCATATAGGCGATGACCTCTTCGATCTCGATGGTCACGGCAAAGCGTCCGATGCAGGAAAAGATCCCGCCACCAAAGTTTAGATGCGCAGGTCGGTCGGGGCGGTAGATGTTGAATTTTTCTGGTTCGGGGAAATAATTCGGGTTCCAGTGGGCGGCGCCGATATTGGCGAAAACAGCCTCGCCCTTGGGGATCGTCACACCGTCCAATTCGACGTCTTCCAGCGTCTCGCGCGAGGTGGACAGAGAGCGGGGGTGATAGCGCATCACCTCGCGCAGGGCTTGCGGCACCAGCGAAGGGTCCTCGCCCAAGGCGCGCCAGATATCGGGACGTGAGGCGAGTTCGATCACCGCAATCGCGATCTGGTGAGACGAGTTATCGGTGTTTGCCTCGGCCATTTTCACAACCCAATTTCGCAGCTCATCGTCGTCCAGATGCCCGGCGTCCGTGGCGCGGATCAGGTCAGACAGCAGGTCGTCGCCGGGGGTGCGCCGCGCGATGGCGATGCGTTGGTCGACATAATCCAGCAGTTCTTCAAACGCCTTGGTGACGCTTGCCGTGGTCTTGGGATCGCGGGTGTGGACCTGCTGTACGATATGCGAGGTCCGAGAAACGAACTCTGCGTCGTCCATCGGGGCGTTGATCCAATAGCAATAGACGCGAGAGGGGATGCGGTCGCACAGGTCGGTGATCAGGTTGATGGGACTATTTTTGGCGATCTCGTCAAAGGTAACGTTAACCACATGTTTGATATCGGTGCGAAAGCGTTCGGACCCTTCCGGGCCCATTAGCGTCGTGATCGGAACGCGCAGGCGACGACGGGTTTCGCCACGATTGTGAAAGGAAATCGAGTTGCGTTTGTAATCCAGCGCGCGCCCTTCGGGCAGGCCGAGGACTTTCATCAGTTTGGGGTGGCCTGTGCCAAAACTGCGATTCAGAATTGTATCGCGGCACATGTCATAGTCGAGAATCTCGATCCCCCGCTTAGAGCGCCCAAGCTTGAACTGCTCGGCATAACCCGCAAGTGTGGGCAGGGGCGCGGCCTGATAGTCGGCCGCGTCAAAGTCTATTTCGGGCAGATCGGCGAGTGTGGTCATATGGCCTCCATTCCCGCGATTGTGCCCTTTCAAGCCTCCGGGATTCAAGCAGCTTTCGGGGGCATCGCGCGTGCCGAAATCGGGACTTCGCCCTCGATCGTGGCGCGTTGCATCACACGGCGATGCTTGGCCACCTCGCCAAAATAATCGGCAACGCCGTGGTGCAGGCAAACGCGATTGTCCCACATGGCCAGCGATTTGGGTTGCCACGACAAACGACAGCCAAGGTGCTGCTGGATCGCATGTTCATAGAGGTAGGTCAGCAGGGGCATGCTCTCTTTTTCGGTCCAACCCTTGAAGCGTTTGGTGAAGGCCAGCGACACAAACAACGCCTTGCGTCCGGTATCGGGATTCAAGCGGACGACGGGATGCGTGGCCCCCATGGCGTCGTGCTTGGCAAGCTCTTCCATGGATTGATATTTGTTGGAATATTTCTTGGGATCGCCGGATTCGTTGACGGCCTCTAGCCCTTCCAGCGTCTCTTTCATGCCATCCGACAGGGTTTCGTAGGCCAGATACATATTGCAAAACGCCGTGTCTGCGCCATAGGGCGGGCACTCCTTGCAGTATAGCGTTGCACCCTTTGGAGGCTTTTCGAGGAACATCAGGTCAGAGTGGTAATAGCCGTCCCAGCTAAAATTCTCGCCCGGTTCGCGGGTGATCTGAAAGATTTCGGGGATGTCAGGCAGGCCTTTGACATAAGGATGCGGGATGATCGGGCCGAAGTTGGCGGAAAAGTCGTATTGCTGCTGGTCGCTCAGGTCCTGATCGCGAAAGATCAGCACCAGATGTTCGGCCCAGGCGGCCTTTACTTCGGCCATCGCATCTGCCGAGAGAGGGGCGGACAGGTCGATATCAAAGACCTCTGCCCCCATGGCCCCGTTGATCGGTTTCACGCGCATATGGTTATAAGTTTTCATCGGTCTATCCCCTTTTCGACTCACTCTTTGGTCAGAGCCTAGCAAGAGCCGCGACATATAGCGACATGCGCGTTGCCATGGGCATTGGGGATAGAATACTCTGACAAGGTATCTATATGTGTTTCACATGACTGACGTACGCACCCCAATCACCCAAGCCATGAGCGAAGGCGCCCTGACCCGAAGAGAGTTAAAGTCCCTTATGGTCCGCTCTGACCGCCCCGCTGTTGTGCGGTCTTTGGCGATTCTGGCGGTCTTGGCCGTAACCTCGACGCTGATCTGGCTGGCCTATGACACATGGTGGATCGTCCCGGCCATGTTCCTGCAAGGCGTGGTCATCGTGCATTTCTTTTCGCTGCAACATGAATGCGTGCATTACACGGCTTTCAAGACCCGCAAGCTGAACGATATCGCCGGTAATATCTGTGGCTACGCGATCATCCTTCCGCATCAGCAGTTTCGCTATGAGCATTGTAACCACCACACGTTCACGCAGCTGAAAGGGCAAGACCCAGAACTGATCGAGTTGCCGATATCGGTGTGGAAATACCTCTGGTATATCTCGTCGGTCCCTTATTGGCGCAACAAGTTCAAGCAGATCGTACGCAATGCGTCTGGCCGTTTGAACGAGGATGACAGGACGTTCCTGAGCAAACACGAGGCCCCGATCATTTTTCGCGAGGCGCGCATGATGGTGGCGTTTTATGCGGTCGTGCTGGTGGTTTGCCTCGCTATGGGATGGACCGCGCCGCTGTGGTTCTGGATCATCCCGCTGTTTCTGGGTGAGCCGGTGATGCGCTTTATCCGGCTGACCGAACATGTTGGCCGTCCCAATGTCGATGACATGAAGGAAAACACGCGCACGTCGCTGGTGTCCTGGCCGTCACAGTTTCTGTCGTGGAACATGAATTACCACGCAGAGCATCATTATGCGGCATCCGTTCCGTTTCATGCCCTGCCAAAGCTGCACGAGAAATTGCAGGGCTATGTCTATGTGGAAAAGCGCGGCTATCTGGGCGCGCATATCGACATCATCAAGCAGTTGATCGGCCGTAAACCCCGCAGCGATACGCAGGTGCCCGGCGCGTGAGCGAGAAGGTCTGGCAGGATCTCATCCTATGCGAGGCGCTAGAGCCGGGGGACGTGACCCCCGTCACTTTCGGCACCCGCGCGCTTGCGGTCTATGACGCGAAGGATGGTGTTTTCGTTAGCATGGCCCGCTGTACCCATGGCGCGGCGGATCTGTGCGATGGGCATTTTGATGGCACATACATCGAATGTCCTCTGCATCAGGGTCTGTTTGATGTGCGCGACGGTGCGGCCAAAGCAGCCCCCGCGCGCGTGCCTTTGCGGATGATAGAGGCGCGGGTGGTCGATGGGATGGTTCAGGTCTTGATCTGACCCGCCTCGAACAAGCCGCCAATCTCTTTGCGCGCCACAAAGATCGCGACGACAAAGGCCAGCATCAAGCCTGTGACAACGCTTGTCCCGATGCCGAACCAGACCGACCACAGATCCTGCCCGCGTACCGTCAGATAGAGCCAGACAAAAAACGCAACGCCAAAGCCCTGGCGGTACAGGCTGATCCACAGCCCATAGATCGGGCGTTTCAATGCCTGTAGGAACGAGTTGATGATGAACAGCAACGCATAGACCGGCAGCAGGAAAGTGTCGAAATGCAGATAGCCGGTGCCAATGCGGCGCACTTCGGGGTCGTTGGTGAATACTCCCAATGCGGTATAGGCCCCCAGCCACAGAACCGGGCACATCACCGCCATAAAGATCATCGCGGTCTTGACGGCAAAGGCAAAGGCCTCGCGGACACGATCGTGGTCATCCGCCCCAAAGTTCTGCGCCGCGATGGGCAGCAGGGATGAGGCAAGGCCAAGGATCGGCAGCAACACCAGTTGTTCGATCCGCATCCCGACGCCATAGGCGGCAATTGCCTCTCCGCCGAAACCCTTTAGCGCATATTGCACGGCGAACCCGGCAATGATCATGATTTGCATGGAAAAGCTGTTGGGCAGCACCTGGGACAGCAGCTTGGCAAAGGTCTCCCAGTCGGGGGTGAAGTCGAGGCGTTTGATGCCATCGGTGACATCAGAGCCAAACAGCCGCCAGAGCATGAAGGACATGACACCTGTCTGGCTCATCACCGTGGACACCGCCAAACCGTCAAACCCCATACCGCCCCAAAGTCCGGGAATGCCGTAGATCAGCAGAGGATTCAGCACGATATTGGCAAAGAAAGCAGCCGCCAGTGCGCGGGTCAGGGACTTGCTATCGCCCTGCGCCTGAAGCGCTCCGTTACAGGCATAGGCCAGCACGAACCCCGGTATCGCCAGTTGCAGCAGGAACAAATAGCGCGTGGCGGCCTCGCGGTAGGCACCGGGTTCTGAAACGAAGCCCACGATGA
>CALGTJ010000761.1 GCA_937901435.1 uncultured Rhodobacter sp.
GACTTTCTTGCGGTGACGAATCACGAAATCAGAACACCCTTAAACGGTCTTTTAGGGAACCTGTCGCTCCTTCAGGACACAGAGGTCAGCGACGCCCAAAGGTCCTATCTTCACAATATGGAAACATCTGGTCGCTTATTGATGAGCCACGTGACTGATGTGCTTGATATCAGCAGGTATGATGCGGGTGTCATCGAGCGCAAACTGCGCCCAATGCGGCTGGATCCTTTTCTGCAGGATATGATTGATAATCAGGCCGGACGCGCCGAAGTGCAAAATACGCGGTTGTCGTGGCACTGGATCGGGGCCCCTGTACCGGTGGTCAATTCTGATCCGGATTTGTTGCAACCAATCTTGTTAAATCTTATTAGCAACGCAGTAAAATTCACCCGCAATGGAATAGTGACAGTCGAGGCCGAGGTCGTGAATGGCTCTGACACAGCGCCCGTAATTGAATTTCGGGTGATCGATACTGGCATCGGTATGGCTCAAGATGTGCGTGCCAAGATTTTTGACGATTTTGTCACCGGTAGTGCGGCCTACAATCGTGAAGCTGGTGGCACTGGTCTTGGGCTTGGGATCGCAAAACGGTTCGTCACGGCCCTGCAAGGCGAGATCGAGTGTGAAAGTGAACCGGGTCAAGGCACTCTATTCTGGGTCCGCCTCCCGTTCCAGGCCGTCGGCGAACCGCCACTCATCGAACCCAGTCAGCGGCTGCAAGGTAACTTGACGATGGATATCTTGATTGTCGAAGACAATGTGATAAATCGGCAGGTGGTGCGGGAAATGTTGCAATCCATGGGCCATACGGTCAGCGAGGCCTCCCATGGACAAGCCGGTGTGGAGTTTGCCGCCCAACGTAAATTTGACCTTATTTTTATGGATATAAGTATGCCTGTCATGGACGGCGAAGAGGCGACGCGTGCGATCCGGTCCGGTACTGGAAAATCTGCAAATAGCCCAATCGTTGCCTTGACCGCCCATGTTATGGATGGTGATCGGGAAAAGTTCCTGGCAGATGGGGTGACCGATATCCTGACCAAACCGCTATCTCGTGTGGCATTGTCAGCAGCGGTTCAAAAGCAGGGAAATGTCGCGCAGATTGCAAGACCCACGCCAAAAGTTTCGCCCTTTCACACGATCATCGAAATCGAACAAATTCGCGAAATCCAAGAGGCGATGGGCCCAATGGCGTATTTTGAAATGATCGATATTTATTTTGATGAAGGCGATGAATTCATGGATTGGATTGCGGCAGATTCTGAGTTTTCAAATCGTGAGATGGCTCAACGTGCCCATAAGTTTTCTGGTAGCAGCGCGGTTTTCGGGGCGAGGATGATGCATGGTAAACTCAAGCATTTGGAAACTTTGGCAGAGCGGAACGAGGCCGCTGAATTCCTTGAATTTCTTGCGCCTTTGTCGCAGCTATGGGCGCAGACCAAAGATGCCATCAAGGGCGCGCATCCAAGTTAAAAAACTGATGCCGACGCTTTGTCTTTGACTCGTGAAATTGCCAAACGGGTCTTTTGAACGTTGTCATGATGGCGGCGCGGTTCGAAAAAAGGCAGATGATTTGTTTTTTTAGGAGGATCAGAAACGTGAAAATTCTTTTGGCAGATGATCATGATCTGGTGCGGGATACACTGGCTGCCTTTCTCGAAATGGCTGACGATATCGAGGTTGCGACCGTTGCTGATCTCGACACGGCTTGCGCTGCTATCGCGAAACAGGGCGACTTTGATCTTGTCCTGCTGGATTATGAGATGCCGGGAATGAATGGTCTTGAAGGTCTGCGGCGCGCGATTGAGTTGAGCGAGGGAAAACCTGTGGCAGTCATGTCCGGAACAGCCCCCAAATCCGTCGCTCAGGACGCTCTGGGCTATGGCGCGATCGGCTTTATTCCCAAAACGATGGGTGCCAAATCTTTGATCAACGTGGTAAATTTCATGGCGGCAGGAGAGGTGTTTGTGCCTATAAAATTCATGACGGAAAGCCCTGTTTCAGGCCTTAGGTCCCTGAACAAATCGCTAAGCGCGCGCGAACTTGATGTGCTTGGTGGTCTCTGCCGCGGGCTTGCCAATAAGGAAATCGCCCGCGAACTTGAGTTGTAATTACTCACCCCCTCTTGCGCGGTTTGTTGATCTCTGAATCAATGAGGGA
>CALGTJ010000762.1 GCA_937901435.1 uncultured Rhodobacter sp.
CAAAGGGTCCGTCATGACCGATCCTGCCCAGCAAAATGGCACTGCACGCTGTGATCTGGCTTGAACTGGGTTGTCTGTGGCGCCTCACAAGCGCACAGCTCTGTTGCCAGCTCGCACCGTGGCTGAAAGGCGCACCCGGTCAGAGTTTCTTCCAAAGTTGGCACGCGTCCCGGTATTGCCTCGAGCCATTCAACGTCGCGGTCTACCACAGGAATCGAGTTCAGCAGGCCGCGCGTATAAGGATGGAGCAATTCCGCGAATAAGTCTGCTGTGGAAGCCGCTTCAGCAATTTTACCGCGATACATCACAGCAACTTTGTCGCAAGTTTCCGCAATGACGCCCAGATCATGGCTGATTAGAACAATGGCCGTGCCCATGCGTGATTGTAGGTCCGCCATCAAGTCAAGAACTTCTTTTTGGACAGTGACATCAAGGGCGGTCGTCGGTTCGTCTGCGATCAAGAGTTTGGGGTCACACGAAAGGGCCATCGCAATCATGACCCGTTGTCGTTGACCGCCAGACATTTGGTGGGGAAAGCTATCAATCCGTTCAGACGGATCCGGAATCCGAACGAGGTTTAAAAGTTCAACAGAGCGATCACGGGCTGCGGCATGCGACAGGTTTTGATGCTGGCGGAGATTTTCAACGATCTGATCTCCGATCCGGTAAACAGGGTTTAGGCTCGTCATCGGCTCTTGAAAAATCATGGCCATGCGATTGCCCATAATCACACGCCGCTCTCCTTCCGATAGTGCGAGTAAGTTCATCCCGTCAAAATGAATGCTCCCACCCGTAATACGCACAGGAGATGTCCCCAATAGTCCCATAATGGCAAGGGATGTCAGGCTCTTGCCACACCCGCTTTCGCCAACAATTCCGAGAGTTTCATTTTCGTCAACTGTAAAAGATACACCCTGAACGACCGGCAAAAGGTTTCTCTGGGTGCTCACAGCGATTTCAAGGTTCTCCACTTCCAGCAATGCCATGGTCAGACCCCCGCGATGTCGTCTTTGAAGCGGGGATCGATACTGTCGCGTAACGCATCACCCACAAGGTTCATCGAAAATACCGACACGACAATGAGCATGCCGGGATAGATCAGCAGCCAAGGGGCACGGGTTATATAAATACGTTCTTCTGACAGCATATTGCCCCAACTTGGCACCTCTGGGGGAAGACCGAGGCCAAGAAAATCAAGTGCGGCCGCCTGAAGCTGGGCGAAAGCAAAAATGAAACTGGCCTGCACCAACAAGGGAGAGAGAAGGTTGGGCAAGATGTGCCGAAAGAGGATAGATGAGTTCCCTGCACCGGAACAAACAGCGGCATCAATAAATGTCTCGCCCTTCAATTTCAACGTCATACCGAAGAGTATACGGGCAGTTGTTGTGGCGTAGACGATACCTATCACAAGGACCGTATTGACCACGCTTCGTTCAAGAAGTGTAATCAAAACAAGCGCCATCAGCAGGGCAGGAAAAGCCATCAAGACATCGACTGCCCGCATCAAAAAATGACCTAGGCGGGTAAAGTAGGCTGAAATCATACCGATCAATCCGCCACAAAAAAGAGCGACTAGGACGCTACCAACCCCAATAATTACTGTCATTCGCGCACCATAAATCGCGCGCGAAAAGGTATCGCGTCCAAAGTGATCAGTACCAAACAGATTTGGCCAACCTGGCTCAGTCAAACGACCAACCGGGTCAATCTCAAGCGGATCAAAAGGTGCAACAAGCGGCGCAATGATTGCAGCCACCACAATGAGGCAAAGCCAGAGGAAACCAGCCGTGGCAAGCTTGCGGCCAGCAAATGCATCGCGAAGAAAAATCAAAGTATTCATTTCAGTGATACCCTGGGGTCCAAGCGCGCATAGGCAAGATCCACCAAAAGATTAATGATCATGTAAAGGACGACGATTACAAGAATCACACCCTGAATTACAGGATAGTCGCGGCGTAAAATCGACTGGACAACCAGACGCCCGATCCCCGGCAGCGAAAACACCGTTTCAGTTACCACGGCCTCCGAGATCAGTGCCGCAAATGTAAAGCCAAATGCCGCCGC
>CALGTJ010000763.1 GCA_937901435.1 uncultured Rhodobacter sp.
GTTGACGGGGCTCGAACCCGCGACCCCCGGCGTGACAGGCCGGTACTCTAACCATCTGAGCTACAACCGCGTTGTCCGGCGTGAATAGGGCAAGCATTCGGGGGCGTCAAGCGGGTTTGGTTAGGTTCGAACGGGTTTTTTCAGAAAAATTTTTGAAGGGTTCAAAACCGAACTGATCCCAGGCTTGGCCCATGCCCAACCAGCCCGAAACCTGCCTCAAACCACCGCGAAAGCCGCAAGGGCCGGCAAGTCGTTCCACCGTACCGGCAGCGCGTGGATCGGCTCTCCGAACAGACGTTCCGGGAACGCAGGGCCCTCTGCCCCACCGATGCGGGCGTAAAAGGCGCGGGTCGGGTGGTTTTCCCGGATCACGGTCAGCCAGAGGCTGTCCTGTCCCTCCGCGACCAGTTGCGCCGCCGTGCCAGCCATAAGCGCTCGCCCGATCCCCTGCCCCTGCGCGTGGTATGCCACATGCAGATTATCCACATAAGGCCCGCCTTCATGCGCGCGATCAACAGAAACGAACCCCAGCAAATCCTCTGCCTGCCAGACGCAATCGACAACCCAGGCCCCGCCCGGCAGAACCGCCCAGCGTTTGCCCAACACCTCGACAACCGGATCCCCCAGAAAGGCGTCCGACACCATGCCACGATAGGCGCGCCGCCAACTGGCCACTTGCAGTGCGCAGATGGCCTCAAGATCTTTGACCCGCGCGGGGCGTCTTTCGATGGGCATAAGGGACTCCGTTTTGACCGCGCGAAACATCGGAAATTCACGCAGCCTGCGCAATCCCTATTCCGCGCAGACCGCGACGCGCCGCTCGTCAGCCTTGCGCTTGCGCTCCCGTAGAAAGACATAAGTCCCGGACGCCATGATCAGAGCGATCCCAACCGCGCTGTTCAGCCCCGGCAAGGTGCCAAAAATCACAAAGCCCCACATCACCGCCAACGGCATGGCGACATATTCATAAGGCGCAATCGTTGCCGCATCACCAGACCGATAGGCCGCACTAAGGCAGTATCCGATGGCCGCCGAAACCATACCGAGCAAGAGAAACAGCGGCCAGTCCTGTGACGTGGGCCAGGTCCAAGCGCGCAGCAGAAAGACCAGACTCTGATTGCTTTGCCCGGCCGCAAAATGCCCATCTCCGGCAATCAGAAAGAACCCGGTGCTGACAATCAAAAAGAGCACCTGAATATACAGGGCCATGGCAGAGGCTTTGGAATTCACGCCCAGTTTGCGGGTCAGGATCTGCATCGACGCATAGGTAAAGGCTGCAAGGATCGGCAGGGCCAGCACCCAGCGAGAGGGCAAATCCGCCGCCAGATCGGCACCCGGACGCACCATGACCAATACGCCAGCAAAGCCGATCAGAACGGCTCCGGCCCGCCGTATCCCCACTTTTTCGCCCAGAAACGGCACCGAGAGCAGCGTGATGAACAAGGGCGCCACGAAAAACAACGCCGTGGCACTGGCCAAGGGCATCACCGCAAGGGCCGCGAAATAGGACAGGTTGGACACAACCACCAAAAGCCCGCGCAGCACGTGCAGCCAGGGACGACGCGGGCGCAAAATGGACCAGCCGCCCTCTAACTGGACAAGGACAAGCGAAAACAACAACCCGAATGCAGAGCGCACAAAGACCATCTGATGCAGAGGGTAGGCCCCC
The DNA here is from genome assembly GCA_937901435.1 of uncultured Rhodobacter sp. The sequence goes on from CALGTJ010000763.1 coordinate 1,670, forward strand.
GACAGCTGCTTGATCAGCATATCATTCACCGACATGCAGACCGTTGCCACAAGCATAAAGGATATGGCCATTGAGGGGCCGCTAAAAAGGGATCGGATCCGCCAGAACATGTCGGGTCAGCTTTCGTTAAAGAGGTGTCAGCTTTTGCTCAGGGCATGTCGCAAGACAACGGCCTGTCCCTCTGTGCTAGCCCTCAATCGCCACGAACGGCTGCCTGTCCGCGACATTTTATGTCCCTTCGCTACGCCAATTCCAAACAAATCCCCCAAAACAAAGACAATCCCGCCGCTGTCTGGGGATAAGACCACTCAAAAGAGCAAATTTTAACCAACCCTGAACAAATACGCGCGTCAGACGGCAATCCCGCAGAAGTTGACTTGATTTAATTAAGGATCTGTTAATAATTTCAGATAATGTATCAAGGATTTTTGACATATGACGCAGCTGCATGACCTGATCCGCTGCGAAATCGAAGTCGCAAGCACCACTCTGCGCGCCGTCGCCATAGCCTGTGGCATCTCTTATCCGAAACTGAACGCCGCCCTGAACAACTATAGTGCGTTGGATTACCGTGACATCAGTGCCATCGAACACCGCCTTGGTCTTGGCTATGGGTTCTTTGCCCAACAGATGTCACCGACAACAGAAAACCCCGCCAACAGCGATGCTGTTCTGTTGTTGAATCAGGCCTTGCGGCTTGCGCGTCAGCAAAAGGTGCGCCGCGCAAATCGGATCACGATGAAGCAGTTTCTGGACTGGTGGTACACGCACAGCGGCCGGATGGACGAATTCGAGACCATCCGCGAAGGGGTCGATGTGTTTTCAGCGCCGCGCAATGGTACGCAACTGATCCAGCCGTTGCGCACGGGACGTCAAAGCCTGGCCTCGCTGCATTTCGAGTTACAAAACACCCAGCATCTGACCCGCACCCTGCAAGGCTTCAGCCCCAGTTTGAACCGCGATCTGGTCGAGGCGCATATGATCGCCCTCAAAAAGGGCGAACCCGTCCTCAGCCACCCGTCGCTAAACGAGGTCTTGCCGTCCGGTCGCAGCTTTAAACGCACCTACCGACGTATCCTAGCGCCCGTGCGCGACGATAAGGGCAATACGTTTATCGTTAATTACTCCGAAGACATTTCTGCCTGAAGATCGCGACGCAGCATGTGATCCAACTCTGACCGCGACGCGGCCACAAACCATTCGCTGCTGGCGCGCAGTTCCGGTCCCGGCTGCGACCAGATCTGTGCTTTCTCCAGCGTTCGGGCAAAGCCATAGACCAGATCAAGCCGCACGATCATGTGGCGTTCAGGAATAAAGGCGGAAATCCAGTCCTGATTCCATTCCAGCAGCGTCAGCACATGAAACAGGCGCATAAAGCTTTTCAGCACTTCGCGCTTGCCACGATAGCTTTTGTGGAAATGCAACTCTCCGATATAGGCCAGTTTGCCCGAATATTCCGACAAAGGCCCCGCCATATCGGCAATCGTGTTGCCGGATTCATGGGGAAAATGGTGGTTCATGGTGCGGTGAAGGTAACTGTCCAACCGCTCGCTGCCGATATTCTGCAGCATGGCCGCCGCCCCGCCAATGTATTCGCCTTCCAGCTTTAGAAACAGCCAAAACGCGGAATTTTCGGTCAGGTCTGCGCGGGGGATCGAAAAAGCAGGCATCTGAAAGGTGCGCCCGGTACGCGCGGCAAGTTCCGGTACATCCTCAAACCGGGTCACAGGTTCAATCGTGAACCCATAGTCCCGCAGTGTCGCGATGTAATTCGCGGCAACCAGATAGTATTCCCATTTCGTCATGGCACCCCGCCCCTGCGTGCTCCTCACGGCATTAACCATAATTGAAGCAACGACAGCGAGGAATAAGCGCAAAAGGGCATCTTGCGCAAAAGAATTTATGCCAATTTTAAGAATTTGAGGTGAACGCCGACACCGCAACGTTCCACGCAGGTATCAGGCTGAGGATCATAGAGGGATATGGTGGGTCGTGACGGGCTCGAACCGCCGACATCTTCGGTGTAAACGAAGCGCTCTACCAACTGAGCTAACGACCCAACTGCGCCTCCTTTAGCCCGAGGACAGAGGAAGGTTCAAGGGGCCTTCGCACGTTCTTTTGCACTGCCGGTCCAACGGCGCGCGCCGGGGCCGTTCTGGGCCAGTGTATCGTCCGCATTATAAAGGGGACACTTGTCCAGCGACAGGCAACCACAGCCGATGCAATGGTCCAGCGTATTGCGTAAACGTTTCATCAATTCAATACGTTGGTCCAAAACCTCTGCCCAAAGCTGCGAGGCGTCTTCCCAGTCCGTTGCCCGCAGCGGGCGGTCGCGGGGCAGCCCCTTTAGCACTTCGCGGATCTCGGCCAAAGAAATCCCCAAAGTCTGCGCAATGCGAATGATTGCCACGCGACGCAGTTCTTTCCGGTCGTATCGACGGTGATTTGCAGGGGTGCGCCAGCTTTCAATCAGCCCCTCAGATTCGTAGTAATGCAGTGTCGAAACCGCCACCCCGGCCCGTTCCGCCATATCGCCCACGCTCAGATCATTCGGTTTTGTCTTTGTCATCGTGGCGTCCTCATGGTCCCTTTCGCAATAGCCCCCTGTGTCAGCGTAGTTGTCCGCCGCTCTATTTTTCCTCTATTTCTCAGG
>CALGTJ010000764.1 GCA_937901435.1 uncultured Rhodobacter sp.
GATCGTGGTTATGAACAACGCGGTGATCGAACAGGCAGGCCCCGCGCGAGAGGTGTTTAACGCGCCGAAAACCAAATTCGTGGCGCAATTCATGGGCGGTCATAACGTGATCGCCCTGCCAGAGGGCAATGTGGCCGTGCGCACCGATGCGGTGTCTACCACGTCCCTCAAGGACGGCAGGATCGAGGCCAGCGTTCTGGCGGTCGAATACCAAGGCACCCATGTGTCGATCCTGACCAAAATCGCGGGCGATCAAGAGGTTACGGCGCTGATGCCAGACGCGGCCTTTTTCGCCAGCCCCCATAATCCCGGCGATCAGATCGGTCTGATCTGGGACAAATCCAACCAACACCAACTGACCGCATAAACCGCGGCACCAAAGTTCAACCTAATACCGTTCAATAAGGAGAGACGAATGTCGAGATATACCAAACGCAACGGCCTAAGCCGTCGCACGCTGCTCAAGACCGGTGTTGCTGCCGCCACCGGCACCCTCGCCGCCCCGATGGTCTGGGCACAGTCCAACATCGTTCTGCGCCAAGCAGGCACAGGCGTATCCGCCTTCAACGAGATCGCCGCCAAGGCGCTGGAAGATCTGGATATCACGCTGGAAATGACAGCGCTGGATTCGGATTCGGTGACCCAGCGCGTGGCCACCCAGCCCGACAGCTTTGACATTGCGGACATCGAATACTGGATCTGCAAAAAGGTCTGGCCAACCGGCAACCTTCAGGCGATGGACACCTCGAAAATCGCCAATTACGACAAGATCGCCGGTACCTTCCGCAGCGGCAAACTGACCCCCACCAGCGAGATTGCACAGGGCACCGCGCCCCACACTGTGGGCTTTGTGGCTGGCAAGGACAGCCGCGAGTTCGTGCAGGAAGAATCCGGCTGGATGACCCTGATCCCGACGATCTACAACGCCGACACGCTGGGCATCCGCCCCGACCTGATTGGCCGTCCGATCAGCAAGTGGTCCGAGCTGCTGAACCCGGAGTTCAAGGGCAAGGCCTCGATCCTGGACATCTCGTCGATCGGGATCATGGACATGGCGATGGTTGTCGAATCTATGGGCGAATACAAATACCCCGACAAGGGCAACATGACCCGCGAAGAGATCGACCTGACCCTTGGCATCTTCACGGAGGCCAAGAAAAACGGCCAGTTCCGCGCCTTCTGGAAGTCCTTTGACGAAAGCGTCAACCTGATGGCGTCGGGCGAGGTCGTGATCCAGTCCATGTGGTCGCCTGCCATCACCGCCGTGCGCAGCCAAGGCATCCCATGCGTGTATCAGCCACTGGAAGAGGGCTATCGCTCCTGGGGTGGCGGTATGGGTCTGGCCGCCTCGCTGGAAGGCGCCAAGCTGGACGCCGCTTACGAATACATCAACTGGTATCTGTCCGGCTGGGTCGGCGGGTTCCTGATGCGTCAGGGCTATTACTCTGCCGTGCCGGAAACCTCGAAACTGTTCATGTCCGAGGACGAATGGGGCTTCTGGTACGAGGGCAAAGAGTCCATGGGCGATATCGTCAGCCCAAGTGGTGCGATCCTCGAAGGCCCCGGCGCTGTGCGCGATGGTGGGTCTTTCATCGACCGCATGGGCGCTGTGGCCTGCTGGAACTCTGTCATGGACGAGAACCAGTACATGGTGCGCAAGTGGAACGAGTTCATCGCCGCCTAAGCGAGAGCCTGTCAAGATCTGCGGGGGCGCACCACTGCGCCCTCGCTCACCGCCCTTAAACTGACAGCCCCCCTGACAGAGCCGGACCCCCATGCAAAAACTGTTCAACAAAAACGCGGTGACAGGCTGGCTTATGATCTCGCCGCTTGCGGTGGTGCTGTTTTTCTTTCTGGTTTTGCCCATCGTGATGATCGCCGTGGTCAGCTTTTGGCGCGCCACGGAATTTTCGATCATCCCCGCCTTTGATCTTGAGAATTACGAATTTCTGTTCGGCTCACCCGTCACCTACACCGTCTTTGTAAACACCTTTAAATACGCCATTTTGACTTGGATTTTCACCTCTGTGATCGGCTTTACGGTCGCCTATTACCTTGCCTTTCACATCCGCACCCAGACCTGGCAGATCGCGCTGTTTCTGCTGTGCACGATCCCGTTCTGGACCTCGAACATCATCCGCATGATCAGCTGGATCCCGTTTCTGGGGCGCAATGGCCTCGCAAATTCGACGCTGATTTCCTGGGGCGTCATCGACGAGCCGCTGGAATGGTTGCTGTTCAGCGACTTTTCCGTCGTGCTGGCCTTTGTACATCTTTACACGCTGTTCATGGTGGTTCCGATCTTTAACACCATGATGCGCATCGACAAAAGCCTGATTGAGGCCGCGCGCGATGCGGGCGCAAGTGGAGCGCAGATCCTGTGGAACGTGATCCTGCCGCTGACCAAACCGGGGATCATGATCGGAACGATCTTTGTGGTGACGCTGGTGATGGGAGACTTCTTTACCGTGCGCATCATGTCGGGCAGCCAATCGGCCAACGTCGGACGCCTGATTTCCAACGATATTTCGCTGCTGCAGTACCCCTCGGCCTCGGCCACGGCGATTGTGCTGCTGCTGACCGTGCTGATCACGATCGGCGTGCTGCTGCGGTTCGTCGATATCCGAAAGGAGCTGTGACATGGAACCGCGCCCCAGATCCTTTTACGTGCTGACGGCCTTCTTCTGCCTCTTCATCCTGTTCCTTTACGGGCCCACCCTCACCATCGGCATTCTGTCGTTCCAAGGCCCCGGCGGCGGGCTGACGTTCCCCATGCGCGGCGTGTCGCTGCATTGGTTCTATGACCTTTTTGAACAACAGGCGGTGGGCGATATCTGGGGCAGCTTCCGGCGCAGCATCATCCTTGGCTTTATGGTCATGGTCACGACAATCGTTGTCTCCGTCATGGGCGGCCTTGCGTTTCGCAAGAAATTCCCCGGCTCGACCATCCTGTTTTACCTGATCATCACGGCCCTTGTGATCCCCTCGATCCTCGTCTCGCTGGGCGTGGGTCTGCTGTTCAGCCAAGCCGGGATCAACGTGCATTGGGCGACCTCAGGCTTTGGCGCACAACTGACATGGACCCTGCCCTTTGGCCTGCTGATCATGTTCGCCGTATTCAACCGCTTTGACAAAAGCTATGAGGAAGCCGCGCGCGATCAGGGCGCGACCGCGTGGCAAACGATCCGCTATGTGGTGCTGCCGATCATTGCGCCCTCGCTGATCGGGATCGCGCTGTTTGGCTTCACGCTGAGCTATGACGAGTTCGCGCGCACCCTGCTGACCTCGGGCAGCCGCAACACCCTGCCGCTGGAAATCTACGGGATGACCACAAACGTGACCTCACCTGTGCTCTATGCGCTTGGTACGCTGACCACGATCTTTTCGCTGTCGATCATCGCGATCTTTCTGGGCGTTGCGGTCTGGATGAACAAGCGCCGCGCCAAGGCAGGCAATGACGCGGGCAAGGGGATGGTATGATCGTTCTGATCAACCCCAACAGCACCGTGTCCATGACCCAAGCCATGTTCGCCACGGCGCAGGCCGCCTGTCCTATGGCGAATATCGAAGCATGGACCTCGCACGACGGCCCCCCCGCGATCCAGGGGCCCAAGGACGGCGAGGCCTGTATTCCGCCGCTTCTCAAGCTGGTCGAACAGGCCTCGGCGCAGGGCGCGCGCGCGATCATCATTGGCTGCGCGGATGACACCGGGCTGGACGCGGCGCGCGCCGCGGCCCCCTGTCCGGTGATCGGCATCGGGCAGGCCGCCTATCACCTCGCCTGCCTTGCGGGCG
>CALGTJ010000765.1 GCA_937901435.1 uncultured Rhodobacter sp.
GGGCGCGGGATCAACCGTCAAATCCGGCGCGCCTATGGTTTTCTGGCCTCGCGTTACCGCCCCGGTGACCGGATCTTTCTGTTCGGCTATTCGCGCGGGGCCTATGCGGTGCGGTCGCTGGCCGGGGTGATCGACCGGGTCGGCCTGCTGCGCGCGGAACATGCCACCGTGCGCAACATCCGCGAGGTCTATCGCCACTACCAAAATGGCGGTGACAGCATGCCTGCGACAGAGTTTCAGGTGCTGAAATGCCACCCAAAGACCCTGATCGAATTGGTGGGCGTCTGGGATACCGTGCGTGCGCTGGGCCTGCGCGTGCCCGTTTTGTGGCGCTGGTCGCCCGAGCCGCAACAGTTTCACAACCACGCGCTGGGCCATCACATCGCGCATGGCTTTCAGGCGCTGGCGCTGGACGAAACCCGCAACGCCTATGCGCCCGTGCTATGGGAGTGTCGCGAGGGTTGGCCGGGCAGGCTGGAACAGGTCTGGTTTCGTGGCACGCATGGCGATGTGGGCGGGCACCTCAAGGGCTTTATCGCCGCGCGCCCCCTGTCCAATATCCCGCTGCTCTGGATGCTGGAGCGCGCTGCGATGTGCGATCTGCCCCTGCCAGAGGGGTGGCGCGACCGCTTTGCCCAAGACGTCACCGCACCCTCGGTCGGCAATACGCGCGGCTGGGCCAAGCTGTTCCTGTCCCGCCGACGCCGCATCCCGCTGACGGACCCGTCCGAGAGCCTTCATGTGACTGTTCAGCCGTCTGGCCCGATTTGTGGCAAGCCCTCTGATCCCAAGCCTGCGACAGCCGCAAAATAAAGCGCCGCCCATGGGCGGCACAATGTGGTTACAGGCGGTTTAGGTTAAGTGGCGCTCATCACCAGACAGGTGGTCGAGCCTGTTGCATATAGCTTGCCATCCGCTGCACCCCGGATTTCACCTATCGCGACGCCGGTCGAGCGGCCGGCGTGCTGCACCCGGCCTTCGGCGATTACTTCGGTGCCAACCGGGATCGCGCGGGTGATATTTATCTTGTATTCCAACGTGGTATAGTAGCTGCCTTTGGGCAAGGTCGTCATCACGGCGCAGCCCATGCAACTGTCCAGAATAGTCCCGTACCAGCCGCCATGCACGCCGCCCATCGGATTGCAGGCGGCAAAATCCGGCGCGCCGCGAAACACTGTGCGCCCCTGCTCGACGTGGTCCAGCCGGAACCCCATCAGCGTGCCGATCGGGGGCGCGGACAGGCGCCCCTCAAGAATACCGCGCATAAACTCCAGCCCGCTCAGGCCCAGCATTTCGGCTTGTGTTGGCAGGTCCTCGGGACGTTTGGCGGTATAATGAGACATGAAAAAGGCTCCGTTTGCACAGAGCCTATTCGGTGTTTCATGGCGCAGCAAGCCGGATCAGGCCTCGGATCAGTGCCCAATCCGGCCTAAATCACACCCCAAGGCAAGCCCCGAATCATGCCTGAGCTATGCCACGTCGCGCAAGGCCTCTTCGGGCATGATTCCCAAGGCGCGGGTCACGTCGCGGGTCAGATGTGGCTTGTTCAGCGTGTAAAAATGCAGATCCTCAACGCCGCCATCGATCAATTCGCTGCACAACTCGCTGCACAGGGCCACGGCTAGGAGGTCGTGGCGGTCGTCACGGATCGCCGTTTCGAACGCTTCTGACAGCCACGCAGGTACTTTGGTGCCACAGCGATTGGCGAATTTTCCGGCACCCTTCCAGTTTTCAATCGGCAAAATGCCCGGAATGATCGGCGCGGTGATGCCCGCCGCGGCACAGGAATCGCGGAACCGAAAGAAAGTGTCGGCCTCGAAAAAGAACTGCGTGATCGCAGAATTGGCCCCCGCGTCGATCTTGCGCTTGAGCCAGTCCACATCGGCCCCCGCGCTGTGCGCCTCTGGATGCGGGTCAGGGTATGCGCCGACGCGAATGTGAAAGCTGTTCATATCCGCCAGTGCCGAGATCAGCTCGCAGCTATTGGAAAACCCGTCGGGGTGCGCTGTGAATGCTGCGGCACCCTTTGGCGCATCGCCGCGCAGGGCGACGATTTCCTTAACGCCTGCATCGGCGTATCCCTTTGCGATCTCAAGCGTTTCCTCGCTAGTCGCCTCGACACAGGTCAGATGCGCGGCGACGTTTAGCCCGTAATGCGCGCCAATTGTCTTGACCGCGTCATGGGTCAGCTCGCGCGTCGTGCCCCCGGCACCATATGTGACAGAAACGAACTCTGGCCCGAGGGGGGCAAGGGTGCGCACCGTATCCCACAGACGAAAAGAGGCCTCTAAAGAGTTGGGCGGGAAAAATTCAAAGGACAGGCGTGGGGCGGTCATGATTGGTTCCTAACTGGTTACCCGCTTGTCTCATGTCAGGTGATGTGAGACAAATTCATATTCTTCACTAAGGTTATGAGGTTCCCCTCACATGCATATCGAATTTCGGCATCTGCGCACGATCAGGGCGATCCATGAGGCGGGCGGTCTGGCCAAGGCGGCGGACCTGATGAACATCACGCAAAGCGCGCTCAGCCATCAGGTCAAGGGGTTGGAGGATCAGGCGGGGGTCGAACTGTTCGTG
>CALGTJ010000766.1 GCA_937901435.1 uncultured Rhodobacter sp.
CCTGATCCACCTTAACAGGGCCGCAAAGTGGTCGAAGAACTAGGACCACCTCTGGGCCCGATCCATTCTTTTGACGACTTCTTTGATCTGCTGTGGCGCAGGCGGTTGATAATTGCCTTTGTCACGATGATTGGCTCTGTCGCGTCGATCCTGTTCGCGCTTAGCCAACCGTTAAGCTATGCCTCGATAGAGGTGATCCAGATCGAGCGTCCGACTGTCACCGACGAACTGGCCCCCACGACGGTTGCGGGGTCCTCTGCGCGACGGTTGCAATTGATCCAACAACGCCTGACGGCGCGCGATACTATCGTGGAAGTCATCGAAAAATTTGGCCTTTACGATCACCTTCCGGCGCTGAGCGAAGCAGAACAGATCACGCTGTTCCGTGAAAGCCTGACCATAGAGGGCGTCGCCGCTGCGCGCGAGGGGGCTGTGGATGACGGTACCATCGCGGCCTTGTCGATCCGCGCAGAGTTCAGCACGCCCGAACATGCCCAAGCCGTCGCGCATGAACTGGCCACCCGCACCATCGCGCTAAGTGCAGCCGCGCGGCAGGAAAAATCCCTCGCTGCGCTGGATTTTTTTCAACAGGAAGAGGCGGCACTGGAACAGGCGATCACCAGTCTGGAAGAAGAAGTGGCCCTGTTTCGCAGCCAGAACGCCATATCCACAACCGGTCGTATCGAAGTACAGCAGTCAGAACTTGCGGCGTTGAACGATGCTATTCTGACAGTTGAACGGTCCAAGATCGCACTAGAGCGGGAATTGGGCCTGATCGATCAGACCAGCGTCCGCCCGGCCACTCAACGCCGTCAGGATGAATTGAACCGGCAGCTTTTGGTGCTGGAAGAGCAGCGCGTCTATTTGAATCAACGGCTTGCAGAGGTGCGCGATGCCCTTAGCGCAAGTCCAGAGGTCGAAAGCCGCATCAATATCTTTGAACGCAGGTTGGAACAGTATCAGAATGAACTGGACGTGATTTCCAGTCACCGGCGCGATGCCGAAGTTGGTTTTCGGTTAGAACAAAACCGCCAATCAGAGACGATGAGCCTGCTGGAAAAAGCCACCCTGCCCGAAGATCCGGTCGGCGGCGCACGCAAGAAAATCGCCATCGCAGGGGGGCTGGCAAGCGTGATGCTGGCCTTTGCCATCGCCGCTGTGCTGGACATGTGCCGCCCGGTGATCCGGTCCAGCGCGCAAATGCAGCGAGAGCTTGGCATCGTGCCGGCCATGTCCATTCCGGCGTTCAAACCAAAGCGGAAAGGCCTGTTCAAGCAGCTGTTCCTGAGGGTCTTTGACTTGATCGTGGATATTTTGCTGCTGCCCTCGCGCCTGCTGTCCTGGGTCTGGCGCGTGACGGTAGGCTCGATCCGGGCGGTTGGGTCGGTGCGGCGTAACCTGCCCAAGGTCTCGATCCGTTCGCCCATTGTGACAAAGCCCAGCTAGGCCAGCGACGCCCCGTTTAATACCAAAAGGCCCGGACTTGATGCCGGGCCTTTTGGCGTTTCAGGGGCAGACTGGGGAAGGTGGGATGGTCTCTAGGGATTGGCAACAGCAGCCTTTACGATCCCATTCAGGGCCCCAAAGCGACAAGCGCGCTTCCGTTCAGCCAGAGGGCAAGAAGGGCAAGCGCGCCTGCGACGACTGCGTAAACGAGGTCATGCAGCGGGTCCCAGACCCTGTGCCGCCGGGCCAGCCAGACAATCACCGGATAGATCACAAGGGCCGCCAGCCCCATGCCAATCAGCGCGCCCTGCAATCCGTCCAGCAGCGCCCCAATCATCAAGAACAGCACCTGCGTCAAGGCCCGCAAAAAGGCGAGCCAGAAATATCCGCGACTGTCGCCCGCGGCCAAGGCGGCGTGTTCATAGGACAGGCCGATCACGATGGGCACCTGTATGCAGGACACCGCCACCAACACCGCCCCCGCCGCCACATAGCGGTCGTCATACAGCAGATGCACCAGCGGCACGCCGGTGAAGGCGAGGCACAGAACCAGACCCAGCAACCCCGCCGTCAGCGCAAATCGCATCACGCGCAACTTGCGCCAGCTTTGCCCAGAGGCATCCTCTGCCGTTTCCCGGTAAATCGGAATAAGCAGGCGACCCGTGATGGCCTGGCCGAGAAGAATAGGAAAGCTCGCCAGAAAATAGCCGATGTTGTAAATCCCAAGCAGCGAAAACGTCAGCGCCTTGGCCAGAATGGCGCGGTCGCCCTGCGAGGAAAAGAAGGCGCAGACCGTGCTGGCAAAGATCCATTTACCGAATTGCATCAATTCTTTGGCGGCTTCGGGTTCCCAACGAAAGCGATTGCGGTCTCCGGGCAGGTAGCGGCTCATCAGCCACAGGCGGACGGTGGTGCCGACAAGGCTACTGACCACCAGCGCAAAGACCGATTGATAGGCAATGGCCACGGTGATCATCGCCAGAATGCCGATGCCCTGACTGATCATATCCAGTTGCGTCACGCGCGCTACGGCCAGATGGCGGTGCGCGGTCTCGATGCGCGTGGGATCAAATCCGGCAATCACCATCGAAAACCCGGTGATCGGCAGCAGATACAGCAACGCGGGTTCGCCGTAGAACGCGGCCACGGGCCAAGCCAACAGGCAGGACGCGATCCAGAGGGAACCCCCCCGGATCACCTGAATCGTCCAGGCGGTGTTCAGGAAATCCGGATCATCCCCTCGCGGGCTGCGGGCAATCGAGGGGGCTGTGCCCAGATCGGAAAACATTGACAGGCCCACGACAAAGACCGTGACCAGCGCCATCAGGCCGAAAGCCTCGGGAAACAGGAACCGCGTCAGGATCAGGTTCGCACCAAAGCGCATGGCCTGCCCGCCCGTATAGCCCAGCACGATCCATGCAGAGCCGCGCATCGCCCGCTTGACCAATCCGGTGCCGGGAAAGTTTTCTGTGACTGCTGACATGAAGGGCCTGTCGTGAACGAGGGAGCTATGAAATGCAAAGGGCGCCCTGAGAAACGGGCGCTTGGTCAGGCGTAAACCCTTTGTTTACTTTCGGCAAACTTGGTGATTTCGCTGTCGTGAGATTGGCAACAGAGACGGGCAAACAGGGTCATTGCGACTGGTTCAGGGGCAGCGCGCCTGCGAAATACAGGGGGAATGTGCGACAGGCTTGAGCTTGGGGGCGATCCTGAGGACAACCTCTGTCAAAGGCCAAAGGATGCAAGGCAATTCGGTGAAAGTCGCATATATTCTCAACACCTATCCGATGGGCTCTCATAGCTTTATCCGGCGCGAGGTTCAGGCGCTCGAGCGTCTGGGCGTCGAGGTGTTGCGCTTTGCGATGCGCCCACCGCCAGAACCGCCGGTGGATGCGCTGAATGCCAGCGAACACGCGCGCTGCGAATATGTTCTGTCGCAGGGAAAGTCTGCCTTGATGCGGGCTGGTTTGCGTAATCTGAGGCTAGGCGGGGTCGGTCTGCGCCTTGCGCTGCGGGCGGGGGCGGTGTCAGAGCAGGGGCGCGCGCGGCATCTGATCTATTGGGCCGAGGCCTGCTATCTGGCGCAGCGGTGCCGTGCCGAAAGGGTCGATCATCTGCACGCGCATTTTGGCACCAATGCGGCCACGGTCGCCATGCTGGTCGGTGAAATGACGGGGCTACCGTTCAGTTTTACGGTGCATGGCCCCGAGGAATTCGACCAACCTCAGGCGTTGTTCCTTGGCGAAAAGATGCGCCGCGCGGCCTTTACTGTCGGGATCAGCCAGTTCGGGCGCAGCCAACTGTGTCGTTGGGTCGAGCCGCAGCATTGGGAGCGGATCAAAGTGGTGCATTGCGGCATCGAACCCGCCGCCTTTCCGCCCCCGCGCCCAGTGCCTCCGCGCCCAGTGCCTGCGGGGCCAGTGCCTGTGGGGTCAGGGCCTGCGGGGCCAGTGCCTGCGGGGCCAGTGCCTGCGGGGCCAGTGCCTGCGGGGCCAGTGCCTGCGGGG
>CALGTJ010000767.1 GCA_937901435.1 uncultured Rhodobacter sp.
CAGATGGGCGGTGGCAAAGTCATTCGTTGCGCCAACTTCGGTGCCGCCAGAGGCCACAGTCAGGATCACGCGCTTGTCCTTCAACAGGCCGACGGGGCCAGTTTCGGTGTACTGAAAGGTCACGCGAACGCGGGCGACCAGATCGATCCATGCCTTGAGCGCGGCCGGGATGCCAAAATTATAGATCGGAAAGGCAATCAGGATCGTGTCGGCGGCCTGAAGCTCTGCCACGAGGTCATCCGACAGCGAAAGCGTCTCTTTTTGCACGTCGCTGCGGTCTTCTGGTGGGGTGAAATTGGCGTTGATCCAGTCCTCATTGATCTGGGGCAGGCCAGTGGCCAGATCGCGGTAGAGCACTTTGGTCTCGCCATGGGCGTTGAAACGGTCGATAAGGCGATCGTTCAGCGCGCGTGTGACAGAGCCAGTGCGACGGGCGAAGGCGTCGATGCGCAGGATGGTGTGGGTAATATTAGGGATCCTATTGGGTGTTCATCTGAGGCGAAGATAGATATTGCAATTATGAACACAATTGCAAAATTTAAACAGGTTCTGTTTGGAGGTGCACAGATATGCAGGTCGAAAACTGGGATGAAATTCGCACCGCTTATCACGTGGCGCGTCTTGGCACTGTCAGTGGGGCCGCCGAAGTTCTGGGCGTGCATCACGCCACTGTGATCCGCCATATTGATGCGCTTGAGGGGCGGTTGGGGGCTAAGCTGTTCCAGCGGCATCCGCGTGGTTATACGGCGACCGAGGCGGGGATCGATCTGCTGAAAGTGGCGCAGACCACCGATGATCAGTTCAGCCAGTTGGCCGGGCGCATTCGCGGGCGCGGAGAGGCTGTGACGGGCGAGTTGATTTTGACCACGCTGACCTCGCTTGCGCCCTTGATCATGCCGTATGTGGTCAGGTTTCAAGACGCGCATCCCGACCTGATCGTGCGGATCCTGACGGGGGAACGCCTTTTCCGTCTTGAATACGGCGAGGCGCATGTGGCGATCCGGGCGGGCAACTCTCCGCAAGAGCCGGACAATATCGCACAAGCGCTTGGGCCTCAGCTTGTGACCCTTTATGCCAGCAAAGCCTATATCGCGACCTTCGGGATGCCCAATTGCGACGGTAATTTCGCAGGTCACCGGTTTGTGTCTCAGGATAATGAAACCTCGCGCGCGCCCTTTGACCGCTGGGTCCGCGAAACGATCCCGACAGAGCAGATCACTTTGCGCGCCAGCGAGCAGACTGTGTTGGAAGAGGCCATTCTGGCCGGGGCCGGGATCGGGTTTATGGCGCAGGCCGCGGCGCGCAAGCACCCGGATCTGGTGGCGCTTATGGCACCGCGGGATGACTGGGCCGCGCCGCTATGGCTGGTGACCCATGTGGATCTGCATCGCACGATGAAGGTGCAGACCTTTACCAGCTTCCTTAAAGAGGAAGCCAAGAATTGGAACGACAGGTGATCAATCCTATTTCAGCGCTGCCCGTAGCGTCGCGCGGCCATTTGGCGATGTTGACGTTCTCGGCTTTGGTGGCGGGCTCGTTTTCATTGGGCGGAATGGTCGCCAATGACATCGCTCCGGCCGCGCTGAACGCGGTGCGGTTTTTCCTCGCGGCTGTGATCATGGGCGGGCTGGTGATGGTGACGGGCGGCTTTTCGCGCGCCGCGTTTCAGGCACCGTGGCGCTATCTGGTGCTGGGCGGGCTGTTCGGGGCCTATTTCGTACTGATGTTCGAGGGGCTGAAAACCGCACCGCCCGTGTCGGCGGCGGCGGTGTTTACCCTGATCCCAATCATGACGGCGGTGATCGGTTGGTTCCTGTTGAAACAGATCACAACACCGCGAATGGCGCTGGCGTTGGCCATTGGCGCCACGGGCGCTCTTTGGGTGATCTTTCGCGGCGACCTGTCAAAGCTGCTGGCCTTTGATGTAGGTCGCGGAGAGATCATCTATTTCATCGGCTGTGTGTTGCACGCGATCTTTCCGCCTATGCTGCGCCTGCTGAACCGCGGAGAGCGGTCGCTGGTCTACACGTTCCTGTTCATGGCGGGCGGCTTTGTCTTGCTGATTGGGTATGGCTGGGGCGATCTGATGGCGACGGATTGGGGCAGTTTGCCCAGGCTTGTCTGGATCACGCTGGGGTATCTTGCGGTGTTTTCAAGCGCGTTCAGTTTTTTCCTGCTACAATACGGCGCGCGGGTTTTGCCCTCTGCCAAGGTCATGGCCTATACCTACCTGACGCCCACATGGGTCATCGCATGGGAATATGCACTGGGCCATGATGTGCCGCCGCTGTTGGTGTCCGGTGGCATTGGGTTGACGGTCATCGCGCTGTTGATGCTGCTAAAGGATGAAGAGGCCAAGGTTAAAGAGGGGGTTTAGGGTTTGCGCTCTGCCTGCGCAGAGCGCGCGAGGTGGGGGCCAGCCCGCCGTCCATTGGTCCTCGGACCAATGGCGCACCAATGAACGGCCCCCCGGAGTATTTTGACCAAGATGAAACTGAAGGGATGGTTTAAAACGGGGATTCGTCGGGGGGAGAGAACTCGCTGGCCAGAAACGCCTCGAAGTGGTCGAGGTTGACGGGTTCGAACTGGCCAAAGCTTTGCATCCAGACAGAGGCGGCGCGCAGCGCGTCCGGTTCCAGTTTGCACCATTTCACGCGGCCTCGTTTTTCCTGCGCGATCAAGCCTGCGCGGGTGAGGATGGCGAGGTGTTTTGAAATGGCGGCCAATGATATTTCGAACGGCTCTGCCACATCGGTGACGGCCATATCATCCTCTAGCAGCATCGACAGGATCGCGCGGCGGGTGGGGTCGGCAAGGGCGGCGAAAACCTGATCGAGTTCCAGTGTCATAGTTTCGTCTAGCGACATTCCACCCGTCTGCCTAGCCGAACCTTGGCAAGGTCAACCAAATGGTTGAATAAGGATATGGGCCTGTCTGGGTCGGATGGTGGGTCTGCCGACTTGTCGCAGGTGAAAATAAATCTATATAAAACAGTGTGGTAGACTGTCATTGAGGCGTAATATGGCCGCTTGACTCTGTATGCCCCCCTCCCTAGGTTCCGCTCGAACGATCAAGGGGCCACGGACATGGTCGATCCTGCGGAAAAAGAGCGGCTCAAGCGGCTTGATGCACGGATCGCGGCGTTGAAAGCTGAGACCACGCCGGAGCCGACGATCGAAGACCATCATTCTCAGGCGCAGGTAGCCTGGCGGATGGTGACCGAGCTTGTGGCGGGTCTGCTGCTAGGGTTTGGTATCGGGTACGGGTTGGATGTGCTGTTTGGCACGCTGCCTCTGTTCCTGGTGATATTTGTATTGTTGGGCTTCATCGCCGGGGTGCGCACCATGTTGCGCTCTGCGCAGGAGCTTCAGAAAGAAGCGATGGGGGTTTCCCCCGGTAAGGACGAGGAATAGGGCCTTGGCGACAGAAGAAAGCAGCGGCGGTCTGGTTTTTCACCCGATGGATCAGTTCATCGTAAAGCCACTTTTTGGCGGTGACGTTCTCCATTGGTATACACCAACGAACGTCACCCTGTGGATGTTCCTGACCGTGGTGTGCATCACGCTGCTACTGGTTGTCGGCACGCGAGGTCGCGCGATTGTGCCAAACCGGATTCAGTCGGTTGCGGAACTGTCCTATGGGTTCATCTACAAGATGGTCGAGGATGTGACGGGCAAGGACGCTGTGCGGTTTTTCCCTTATATCATGACGCTGTTCATGTTCATTCTTTTCGCCAACTTCCTTGGTCTGCTGCCGAAAGCCTTTACCACAACGTCCCATATTGCGGTCACAGCAGTGCTGGCGATGGCGGTGTTCCTGACGGTGACGGTTGTGGGTTTCGCCCTGCATGGCATGAGCTTTTTGCGCTTGTTCTGGGTCAGCGCGGCACCGCTGCCGCTGCGTCCAGTGCTCGCTCTGATCGAGATCATTTCTTACTTTGTGCGTCCCGTCAGCCATTCCATTCGTTTGGCGGGCAATATGATGGCAGGTCACGCCGTGATCAAGGTTTTCGCAGCGTTTGCTGCCGTGCTGGCGATCTCGCCCTTTGCGATTATCGCGATCTCAGCGATCTATGCGCTTGAGGTGCTGGTGTCCTTCATTCAGGCCTATGTCTTTGCGATCCTCGCTTGTGTGTATCTCAAAGACGCGCTGCATCCGCATCACTAATTCTTCGGCACCCCGGTGCCGTGATCCAAAACGCGGTGGGCCTTATGTCCACCTTCGAAACCACTGAAATTCCATCGTAAGGAGAAAAGACATGGAAGGTGATATCGCACAAATGGGCCAGTTCATTGGCGCAGGCTTGGCATCCGTCGGAATGGGCGGCGCTGCTATCGGTGTGGGTAACGTTGTTGGCAACTATCTGGCAGGCGCTCTGCGCAATCCATCCGCCGCTGCTGGTCAGACCGCGACTATGTTCATCGGCATCGCATTCGCAGAAGCACTGGGGATCTTTTCGTTCCTCGTCGCTCTGCTGCTGATGTTTGCCGTCTAAACAACCCCGAACACTCCTTATGGTCGGGTGGGTTCAGGCTCACCCGATACGCCCAAGGTAGTCAGAGGACGACATGGCAACAGAAACAGTAAGCGACGGCGCAGACGCCGGCTACGCAGGAGCGGACGCAGCGCATCAGGCTGCTGAGTCGGGTGGTCTGCCGCAACTGGACTTTTCGACATTCTCTAACCAGATCTTCTGGTTGGCAGTGACTTTGGTGGCGATCTATCTGATCCTGTCACGCATCGCTCTGCCCCGGATTGCCAGCGTTCTGGCCGAACGTCAGGGCACGATCACCAACGATCTGTCTGCGGCCGAAGAAATGAAGATGAAGGCCGAAGATGCCGAGGTCGCCTATAATCAGGCCCTGACCGACGCGCGCGCCGAAGCCAACAAGATTATCGCCCAGGCGAAGGCGGATATTCAGGCCGACCTTGATGTGGCCATCGCAAAAGCGGACGCAGAGATCTCTGCCAAGACCGCTGAATCGGAAAAGGCAATTGCCGAGATCCGGGATGGTGCAATGGAATCGGTCAAAGCCGTCGCAACAGACACCGCCGCCGAAATCGTCGCCTCGCTGGGTGGATCGTCTGATGCAAAAAGCATACAGGCTGCCATTGCCAGCCAGATGAAAGGATAAGAGCCATGCGTCGCCTTACTCTGATCCTCGCTGTCGCGGCGTCGCCCGCTGCTGCTGCAACCGGTCCTTTTGTTTCGCTCTCCAATACCGATTTCGTGGTGTTGCTGGCCTTCCTTCTGTTTGTCGGGTTCCTTGTCTACATGAAGGTGCCGGGCATGATCGGTGGGCTGCTGGACAAGCGCGCGGATGCTATCACGGCTGAATTGAACGAGGCCAAGGCCCTGCGCGAAGAGGCGCAGACCCTTTTGGCCAGTTACGAGCGCAAGCACCGCGAAGTTCAGGAACATTCCGAACGGATCATCGTGGCCGCCCATGAAGAGGCCAAACTGGCCGCAGAGCAGGCCAAGAAAGACCTAGAGGCCACCGTGGCCCGTCGTCTTGCGTCTGCTGGCGATCAAATTGCATCTGCTCAGGCCAAAGTGGTTAAAGAAGTGCGCGACGAGGCCGTTCAGGTTGCGATCGCTGCTGCACGGGATGTGATCGCCAAGCAGATGACGGCTGCGTCCGGAAATGCCTTGATTGATGATGCAATCTCGACCGTCGAGGCCAAACTGCACTAAGTACAGGCCTCTTCCCTAAATAAGAACCCGGCCAACTGGCCGGGTTTTTTCATTTACAGCCCAATATTCAGCTGTCGTTAAATGCTCGCCCAATCCGTAAAAACAGGCTCTGGCGTGGTCTGCACTTTCCTTGGATCTGGCGTGCGGCGTTGGTCGGCGGGCAGAGAGGGTTTCGCACTTGCGGCCTGCTCGGGGCGCTCTGCGGTGGTGGTCGACATTGGTAGGCTCCATGGTTTTATTGGCGGTGATCCGATCAAACGACCGTCCCGCGACGACAGGCAATATCAGCAGTCGGTTATCGGATAACAGGCCGAAAACACCCAAATTTTCAGAAGACGACAGAGTCGGCGGATTTGGGCCACAGGTCTGGGCGGCTATCCGCGTGCCTGTTCATGTTCAAAGCGTTGACGGGCAATCGACTCGTTGCGGTCCGCCTTTTGCTGATCGCGCAGCGCATTGTCCACATAGGCCAGATGCGCCTCAACCGCTTTGCGGGCGGTCTCGGGATCGCGGGCTTGCAGCGCCTCGTTGATAGCGCGGTGTTGAGCCAGCAGGTCGCTGCGGGTGGTGCGTTGTTTGAACATCATCTGGCGATTGTAGAACACGCCTTCGCGCAGCAGTTGATACATCGAGCGCATCATATGCAGCATCACAACATTATGGCTCGCCTCGATAATCGCAAGGTGAAACTCGGCGTCCAGCGTGGCCTCATCACTGGGATCGCGTTTCAGGTGGGCGGCTTCCATCTTGGTCAGGACCGCGCCGATCACTTTAAGATCCGTGTCGGATCCCAATTTGGCCGCGCGCTCTGCCGCCAGCCCTTCCATGTCGCGCCGAAAGGCGATGTAGTCGAACACCGCTTCGTCATGGGCGGCAAAGAGGCGGATCAGACCGGGGGAAAAGGCGGATCCAAGCACATCAGCAACAAAAATTCCGGCCCCGGCACGGGTGTCGAGCAGGCCGTTGTCCTGAAGCGTTGCAATCGCTTCACGCAAGCTGGGGCGAGAGACGCCCAGTTTCTCGCTTAGCTCACGTTCCGACGGCAGGCGCTCTCCGGGGCGTAAAATGCCACGCAGAATCAGCAGTTCGATTTGTTTCACCACCGATTGCGATAGCTTTTCTGCTGTGATCTTTTCGAACGGCATAGGCCCCCCTGATTTGGTCAAAATATATGACCGCATGAAGGGGCCGACAACCAAAAAGGCCGGACATTCCTGCCCGGCCTTCTGTGGAATTTATGTGATCTTAGCTATTTGGACGGATTGTAATGTCAACACGGCGGTTCTGGGCTCTGCCTTCGACGGTCAGGTTGCTTGCGATGGGCTGATTTTCGCCTTGGCCAAAACTTTGGATTCGCCCGGCGCTGACGCCTGCGCCCACCAGAACCTGCGAAACTGCACCCGCACGACGCTGGCTTAGGTCTTGGTTATAGGCGGCGGCCCCTGTGTTATCCGTATGGCCGACCACTTGGACGGTCGATCCTGGATATTTGTTCAGGCTGTTGGCCAAGACCCGAAGGTCAGAGTTCAGCGCCGGGTTCACAGAGGCGCTGTCGACGGCGAACAGGATGCCGTCCGGCATACGAACCACAAGGTTGTCTCCGTTGTTGATGATCTGGATACGGCCATTGTCAAAGTCGCGTTGTAATTCTGCGGCCTGCTGATCAAGGTTATAGCCGATGGCCGCACCAACAGCGCCGCCAACAACTGCGCCAGCGAGTGCACCACGACGACGCTCGCCTCCATCTCCGCCGGTCAAAGCGCCAAGAACGCCGCCAACCAGAGCGCCGGCAACGGCCCCCTCTTTGGTGCGTTGGTTTGGGGTTGTGGTTGTCTGGCTTGGGCTTGTGCAGGCGGTCAGGGCAAGCAAACCAGCGCACGCCAGCAGAATCGGTGTCTTGAATGTCATCAGTATGGCCTTTTTGACTTTGGGTGTCGTTGATCAGGATATAACGATCTTGTGCGACGCGGCCAAAGACAAAGCAATGTGATGTCGGCGATTATTCGCCAGTTAGAAACATTTGCGTGAGCATATGCAGGGGGCCGGGTGGTGTTTTCAGGGCCCGATTTACAATCTGGCGTCCTCGCGCGCGGCCTCATAGGCAAGCAAGGCCCGCTTGACTGGCAGGCCCCAATGATACCCGCCCAAGGCCCCGGATTTGCGCAGGGCGCGGTGGCAGGGGATCAACCAAATGACCGGGTTACGCCCGACAGCCGTGCCCACAGCGCGCACCGCACGATCCGAGCCGATGGATTTGGCAATCTCTGAATACGTGCTGACATGCCCTGAGGGGATGCGCAGCAATGCCTCCCAGACCTTGATCTGGAACGGTGCGCCGATCATGTGCAGGGCAGTTTCACCCCGCATTTCAAAGGCGGCGGTGACCCAATGTTCAAGGCGGTCTGGTGCCTCGATAAACGTGGCATCTGGCCAGCGGCTGCGCAGGTCCGCCATGGCGTGCGCGGGGCCAGTCTCTTCGGTAAAGGCAAGCCCGCACAGGCCGCGATCGGTGCCCATGGCGATGGCAGGGCCGAAGGGGCTGGCAAACGTACCAAAAGAGATGGTCAATCCAGAGCCCTTGCGACCGAATTCACCGGGACTCATCGCCTCCCAGCGCAAAAAGAGGTCGTGCAGACGGCCACTGCCGCTGAGGCCAAGTTCGACAGACGTGTCCAAGGTGGTGAAACGGTCGCGCAGCAGGGTCTTGGCGTTATCCAGCGTCAGGTATTGCTGGTAGCGTTTTGGAGAGACGCCAACCCAACGGCTAAAGACACGCTGAAAATGCGCGGGACTCATGTTCATTTCGCGCGCCAGATCCTCAAGGGTCAGAGGTTCTGCGCCAGCGACGTCGATCAAGTCGATCGCGCGCCGGATGACGGCGAAATGGTAGCTTGGGTCTTGCGTGGCGACATCCATAACGAGGCTCTCCTTTTTGGCAGAGTTTATGGGGCTGTTCGCGCCAACGCGACCCGGATTATGCGCTTTGTTTAAAGCCGGGTGGTAAATGCTCTTGGGCGCGAAACAGTGTGGTCTTGCGCGGGGTCAGCACCGTACATTCCCAGTTTTTCAGGCTGCGGCGCGCCGTTTTTACTGTGTCGAGGGTGTCGCCCATAAGGCTGTCGATATCCCATTGATCCCGTGTGGACAGGCGGGTCAGTGCCTGCGGGCTGGGTAAAAAGCTTTCACACCAAAGGCCATTGGCACAAATGATCTCGTGTTGCTCAAAAAGAAGGTGGTGAAAGGTCAAAGGATAGAGAATCGCAGTGTCTTGGGAGGTCTCTTGTGCCGCTTGTGCGATCCGACGGGCCGGAGCGAGCGCCTCATCCTCTCCGAAGTAGAGTTGGATCTCGGCATCACTGAGCAAGATCTGATGATTGCCA
This sequence comes from uncultured Rhodobacter sp., assembly GCA_937901435.1. The sequence continues at coordinate 9,076 of CALGTJ010000767.1, forward strand.
GAAATTGAAAGCGCCTCGGACGGGCAATCCGGACCGATGGAATTCGGGCTTAAGGTGACTGGGTAGAGGTTGATATTCCGCGACAGCTGAAGCGGCGAGACGGAAAAGCGCCCCGCCCAAAGCACAGGTTGCGCACCGTGATCAAGGGTAAGAACCTTTTGACCGATGGTGATCTCTTCAATCGGAACGGGGCCGTCTTCGGTTTCGATCAAAGCGCCCTCGCAGAAACAGGGAACGGAATTGCTGGCCATAAAAGTCGGGATCGCGCCCGCGCTTATACCCGTGCTCGTGCCAAGCATAGAATAACGCACGCCGGGCATCAGTTCTTCGGAGGGTGCATAACCGATATGGAGGCCGTCCAACTCTATCCGATCTATGAAAAATGCCCCGTTTGGCCCATGCATCTCGTCATACACAGGGGCATCAATCAGGCCTTGGCATACGGTGCGACCATCCATTGTAAGCACAGTCGCAATTTGGGCGGCCTGTCCGGACACGCGGGCCACTGTGTCATCATCCTGCACCATCACGCGGTAGCGGTCTGTGGTGAAATCGAAGTCCTTGGACAGGCTGTAAATGTTTCCGTCAACCTCCGCCTCCAGAACGAGGGCGTCTTTGGTGTAGATGTAGAATTGATAGGACGACATATAGCAAGCTCCGGACACGAACAGACCTTGTATCTGGCAACTTCATTGAGATTTCATTGAGACAGGGCTTGCCGCGCGCGATTTGGTCGGCCAGAAGGGCAGAAATGGCAAAACAACTTGGATATCACGAGATCTACGCGATCTTTGAGCGGTTTCGCGCGGTGGAACCAGAGCCTGAGGGCGAGCTTGAGCATGTGAACGTCTTCACGCTAGTGGTGGCGGTGGCGCTGTCGGCGCAGGCAACGGACGCGGGGGTGAACAAGGCCACGCGCGGGCTGTTTGCGGTGGCGGATACGCCGCAGAAGATGTTGGATCTGGGCGAAGAGGGCGTGATCGAACACATCAAGACCATCGGGCTGTTTCGAAATAAAGCCAAGAATGTCATAAAGTTAAGCCGGATTCTGGTTGACGAGTATAACGGGATTGTGCCGTCAAGCCGCGCGGCACTGCAATCACTGCCCGGTGTGGGGCGCAAAACCGCGAATGTGGTGCTGAACATGTGGTTCAAGCAGCCTTCGCAGGCCGTCGATACGCATATTTTTCGCTTTGGAAACCGCTCTGGTGTGGCGCCGGGCAAGAACGTCGATGTGGTCGAACGCGCCATCGAGGACAATATTCCGGCAGAGTTTCAACACCATGCGCATCACTGGATGATCCTGCACGGTCGCTATATCTGTGTGGCGCGCAAACCGAAATGCGGGATTTGCCCGATCAATGACCTATGCCCCTTTGAGGAGAAGACCAGTTGAGCAAGAAATATCAGATTGTCGGGATCGGCAATGCCATGGTGGATGTGCTGGCCAAATGCGATGACGCATTTTTGGCGGAGAATGGCATCGAAAAAGGCATCATGCAGCTGACCGATATGGCGCGCGGTGTCGAGCTATACGGTCTGGTGGGGCCTGCGCAGGAAATCTCTGGGGGGTCGTGTGCAAACTCGATTGCTGGGGTGGCGCATCTGGGCGGACGGACGGCCTATGTGGGTAAGGTCAAGAACGACCAGCTTGGCGAAATTTTCGCCCATGACCTGCGCGCGCAGGGGGCGGTCTACGAGACGGCGCTGGCGCCAAAGGATCATCCGGCAGAAACCGGGCGCTGCATCGTGCTGGTGACGCCGGATGGCGAGCGGTCGATGAACACCTATCTGGGCGTGACAGAGTTTCTGGCACCCGATGACATCGACGAGGCGATGATGGCCGATGCTGAATGGATCTTTCTTGAGGGATATCGCTTTGATGGGCCAGACAGCCACGAGGCCTTTGCCAAGGCCGTCGCGGCCTGTCGCGGGGCCAGGGGGAAGGTGGCGATCACGCTGTCTGATCCTTTCTGCATAAGCCGCCACCGAGAGGCTTTCGCCGCGATGCTGCGCGATCATGTGGATCTGTTGTTCGCGAACCGGGCAGAGATCCTGTCGATGTATGAGACCGAGGATCTGGACGCGGCCCTAAAGGCGGCAGCGGCAGAGATCGAGACTGTGGTCTGCACCGATAGCGAAAACGGGGCCTATATCGTATCGGGTGATCTGCGCTGGGATGTCCCTGCAATCGAGACCAAAGTGGTGGACGCCACAGGGGCCGGAGACCTGTTTGCAGGAGCTTTCCTGTGGGGTTTGGTTGAGGGGCACAGCCTTGAGGCCTGTGGGCGCATGGGCTGTATCGCGGGGGCTGAAGTGATCAGCCACATCGGCGCGCGCGCGCAGACCGATCTGAAGGCGCTGTTTGCCACGCATGGTTTGATCTGACTTCGAATTGCCTTTTGCAATCCGACCGACTGGAGGGGCCAGCCCCTCCAGACCTTCCCAAGGTATTTTCGGCCAGATGAAGGCCGAAGATTATTAGTCAAATTGACGTAAGCTTTGATCACCGCAGGTGAAAGTCAAAGTGTAACAGGGGGATTAATAACCGGTTGAGCGGTCGACCAGGTGCATCAGAGGTTCGCCTTGCTCTGATCTGCGGATATTCTTTGCGATGACCTGGCTGGCGGTTTCGGGACGTGTTTCGCTGGCAATATGGGGCGTAACGGTGACCTTTGGGTGCGCCCAGAAGGGGTGGCCTTGGGGCAGGGGTTCCTGACGGAAGACATCCAGCGTCGCGTGGGCGATGTGGCCGCTGTCCAGTGCCGCGATCAGGGCGTTGTCGTCGATCAGGGGCCCTCGGCCGGGGTTGATGATGACCGCGCCTTTGGGCATCTCAGCGAGGGTGCGCGCGTTGATCAGGTTTTCGGTGGCTGTGGTCAGGGGCATCAGCAGAACGAGGATTTCAGCTGTGTTCAGGACCTCTTGCAGGCCATCCTCGCCAGAATGGCAGGTGATGCCGGGCAGAGATTTTTGCGAACGGCTCCACCCGGTGACATTGAAATTCAGGGCTGCAAGGGCTGCGCCGCACGCCGCACCCAAAGCGCCGAGGCCGAGGATGGCGACGGTGCGGTTGCGGGCAAGTGGCGGCGCGATAGCCTGCCATTTGTGATCGGGATTGATGATCTGCGCGTCCAGCCCAAGGTGATGGCGCAGGATCTGGCCTGTGACCCATTCGACCATGCCTTCTGACAGGCCGGTATCGACCATACGGGTCAGGGGTTGGGTCAGTGTGGTGTTGGTGACGATATCCTCGACCCCGGCCCAGAGGCACAGCACGGCTTTTGTTTTTGTGTAGGGGGTGAAATCGCTGAGCCCGCCCTCGCTGGGCGCATAGACGATATAATCGGTATCTTGAGGCGCATGATCCCGGCGGAGGTCACAGTCCGTCAGGCCAACGGCGTCAAAAGCGAGGGGCAGGGTGTCTTTATACTGCTGCCAGCGCTTATCGCCGGCGGCAAAGAGAATATTGGGCATCAGCGACCTCTTGGGCGGTGGATATGGGCGGATTGGGTGAGGCCGAAGGCGATCAGCAGGACCAGCATGGCCGAGCCGCCATAGCTGACCATGGGCAGGGGCACGCCGACCACGGGCGCAAGGCCCATGACCATAGACATATTCACCGCGAAGAACAAAAAGAAGGTGGCCGCCACGCCGAGCGTCAGCAGCGAGCCAAAGCGGTCCTTGTTGTTGATCGCAGAGATGACGCAAAACAGGATGATCAGCGCATAAAGCCCCAGCAGGGTGAAGGCCCCGACAAAGCCGAACTCTTCGGCCAATGTGGTAAAGATAAAGTCGGTGTGTTTCTCGGGCAGAAAGTTCAGACGGCTTTGGGTGCCCTGCATGAAACCGCGCCCGGTCCAGCCGCCTGATCCCAGCGCGATCTTTGACTGGGTGATGTGATAGCCCGCGCCCAGCGGATCGCTGGACGGGTCCAGAAAGGTGTCGATGCGGCGGTATTGGTAGTCTTTCAGCAGTTGCCATGTGGTGCCGCGCGATTCAAACACGGCGGCGACGATCCCGACGGCGCTGGCGATGACGGCACCGAAATAGGCCCAGTGGACGCCTGCAAGGAACATCACGATGCCGCCACCGGTGACCAGAAGGATTGCCGTGCCAAGGTCGGGCTGGCGCAGGACTAGCATTGTGGGCAGCAGGATGATCAAAAGGGGGATTATCACATATATGGGGCGCGAGGTTTTCTTGATGTCCAGCGTGTCGTAATAGGCCGCCAAGATCATAACCAGTGTGATCTTGGTCAACTCTGACGGTTGCAGTCGCATAAAGCCGAGGTTGATCCAGCGTTGCGCGCCCATGCCTGTGACGCCGAAAAACTCAACGTACAAAAGCAAAAGCAAAGAAATCCCATAGGCCAGTCCAGCGATATTGCGCCAGAACCAGATCGGCACCATGGCGACAAAAAACATCACCACCACGCCGAGGGCAAAGCGTTTCATCTGCGGTTCAGCCCAAGGGCTAAGCGAGCCCCCGGCGACGGAATAGAGCATCAGAAACCCGATGCCTGCGACGGCCATCAGCAGAATGACCAGCGCCCAGTTGATATAGAGCAGCTTTGAAAACCCGGTCGGAACATGTTTGACCGTATACTCAAGATAGCTCATGCGCGGCTGCGCCCGTCGGTAAAGCTGTTGGGATCGCGCAGCTGCATCTTTTCCTGCTGCGAGCGGATCCGGCCGCGTTGGCTGTTGGGATAGGCGGACAGCGGCGGTGTGCCCTCGTACAGCGCCTGAAGCACGATATCGCGCGCGATGGGGGCCGCGATCTGTGATCCGCCGCCGCCATGTTCGACCACGACGGAACAGGCGTATTTCGGGTTGTCATAGGGCGCGTAGCTGACGAACAGGGCATGGTCGCGCCGCTTCCATTCGCGGTCTTCGTTACGGGTGATGCCGCGCGCGCGCTCTTCGGGGCTGATGGCGACGACCTGACTGGTGCCGGTCTTGCCCGCCATACGAATGTCATCGGCCACGACCCGGCTGCCATAGGCTGTGCCTTGCCGCGTGTTGACCACGGCGTACATGCCATCGCGCACCATTTCCAGATGCTTGGGGTCGATATCCAGACGCGGGGCGGCCTCTATGTCCACCTCGACAGAGTCGCGGGATTTCAGCATATGGGGCGAAATTATCCGGCCAGAGGCAATCCGGGCGGTCATCACCGCCAGTTGCAGGGGCGAGGTCAGAACGAAACCCTGTCCGATGCCAGAGTTCAGCGTATCCCCGACCACCCACTCCGAATCCCGGTTTTCCTTTTTCCATGCCTTTGTGGGGGTCAATCCGCTGGACACAGCGGATAACGGCAGGTCATGGCGCTCTCCAAGACCCAGTTTGCGGGCCATGGCAGAGATGTTTTCGATCCCGACACGCTCGGCAATGTCATAATAGTAGACGTCGCAACTATGGCTTAGCGAGTCGCGCAGATTGACCCAGCCGTGGCCGCCCCGGCTCCAGCAGTGGAACTTGCGCCCGCCGACCTCTTTGTAGCCCCCGCACCAGATGGTCTCGTCTGGTTTGATGACCCCGGCCTCTAACGCGGCCAGCACCGTGACCATCTTGAACGTCGACGCAGGCGGATAGACGCCCTGTACCGATTTATTGGACAGCGGGCGATATTCATTCTCGGTCAGCTGTGAATAATCGGCCACGCTGATGCCGCGCACGAATTTGTTGGGATCAAAGGCGGGGGCAGATCCGACGGCCAGCACGTCACCGCTGCGGACATCCATCACCACGGCACTGGCGCTTTGATCGCCAAGACGGGCCTGCACATAGTTTTGCAACCGGCTGTCCAGCGTCAGTTGCAGGTTTGCGCCCGCGCGTCCTTCCTGACGGCCAAGCTCTCGCATGACGCGGCCCACTGCGTTGACCTCGATCCGTTTGGTGCCGGCCTTGCCCCGCAGATCGCCTTCCAGTTTGTTTTCGACTCCGGTCTTGCCAATCTGGAATTTCGGGATTTGTAGCAAGGGGTCCGGGTCTTCGATCCGACCCAGATCATAGTCGCTGACCGGGCCGACATAGCCGATCACATGGGCAAAATCATCCTGTAGCGGATAAAGTCGGCTAAGGCCGACCTCTGGTGTGATACCGGGCAGGGCGGGCGCGTTGACCGAGACTTCGGCAAAGGCCTCCCAGCTGAGGCGATCCGCGACGGTGACGGGCACAAAGGGACTGAGGCGGGCAATCTCGCGCCGGGCGCGTTCAAGATCTTCCTCTGGCAATTGGATCAGTTGCGCCAGACGCGCCAGCACCGCATCCACATCAACCGCGTCCTCGCGCACAAGAACGATGCGATAGTTTTGCTCGTTCTCGGCCAGCACGACGCCATTGCGGTCATAGATCAACCCACGGGCGGGGGGCAAAAGGCGGATGTTGACGCGGTTTTCCTCGGCCAGCAGGCGGAATTGATCGGCCTGATCGACCTGCATATAGCGCATCCGCAGCGCCAGCAGGCCCATAAAGCCAACTTGCGCTCCGCCAAGGATCAGCCCGCGGCGGCTGATCTTGCGCGCACTTTCCTCGGTGTCTTTGGCTGTCCGCCTCATAAGCGTCTCATATCCGTCTCATATTCGTCGGCCCCAGGCATCCAACTCGCCCGATGTCATTTTTTCAACGCCAAACACCCAGCGGGACGCCACGACCACTATGGGATAAGTGAACACAGTCGCAAGGAATTTCAACAGGCTTAGGCCAAGTCCCGCCTGATCCACAAAGAAGATCGCCAGCACCAGACTTTGCAGAACGCTTGCGCCCAGAACCAGCACAGCCACCATCGCCCATTCGACCAGAAACGGCTGGTCGCGAGAGGGACCCGCCCGGTTGCGCAGGACTTCGACGCAAAGCACCACAAGCCCGGTCCATAGACCGGGAGGGCGCATGAACAGCATATCGGCAACCAGAAACACCGCGGCGATCAGGGGCGTGGGCACATATTTTGGGCAGCGCAGCACCCAGGCAAAGGTGATGCACAGCATCATATCGGGTCCGGGCAAATCGTAAAACCCAAGGTCCAGCGGCAGGATCTGCACCAGCATGATCAGCCCCATCAGACCAAAATAGGCCAGACCGTAGATCCATCGGTTTGCGGTCAGGTTGGTCTCAGCCATCTGCTCCGCCCGTTTGTCGTGGCAGGGTCAGGACCGCCTCGCCGGGCTGTGTGCCATCAGGTTGGGCACCATCGGGCAGAACAAGGCCGCCGGGATCGACCACGGGTTCGGACGGCATAGAGCGCAACACGCGCAGGAAATCGAGCCGTTCGTAATCGGCAGACAGGCGCACGCGCAGGCGACGGTCGGTGCCCTGCGCCACTTGCCCCACCAGAATGCCCGCCGGAAAGACCCCGCCATCGCCAGAGCTGACCACACGGTCGCCGGGACGGACCAGTTTGGGGCTTTCCAGAAACTCGATCGGGGGCAGTTTGGTATTGTCGCCAGACAGGATCGCGCGTTGGCCAGAGGGCTGGATTGTTACCGGAATGCGGCTGCTACTGTCGTTCAGCAGGATCACGCGGGCGGTGGATTTGCCGACACCGCTGATCCGCCCCACAAGGCCCAAGCCGTCTGTTGCGGCCCAGCCATCGACGATGCCGTCGCGCTGCCCGATATTCAGCAGCACCGACTGGCGAAAGGGTGACCCGCTGTCGGCCAGCACAACGCCAGTCACATAGGTCAGTTTCGGGTCAAGGCGCACGTTGTTCAGATCCAGCAGCTTTGCGTTTTGCTGCTCCAGTTGCAGCGCGGCCTCTTTCCACGCTTTCATCTGCTGCAATTCACGGCGAAGCTGTTGGTTCTGCTCGTAAATTCTGGCGTAGGATTGAAAGTTCTCGATCATCCTGGCGGCTTTACTCACGGGCACAAGCACCCAGTCAAAGCGCGGCACGATCCGATCCACCAGTTGCGCCCGCATCCGTTCCACACGGGGGCTGTCGATGCGCCAGAACAGGAACACGGTGAATAGAGACAGCACTAGCAGGCCGATCAGGATTCGCCTGACCGGTCGCACATAGTCGTCACTATTGCCTCTGTCTCTTGCCACATCTGCCTCCGCAAAAGCAGCTTAACCCAATTTATGGTATTTTTCGAGGGTCCTATTGTCTTTTTGACCGCCGGTCCACCGTCAAGCGCCTAGCTTTCGTAGTCGATGACATGGCGCAGTTGCTTTTCGTATTCAAGCGCTTTGCCGGTGCCCAAAGCCACACAATTCAGGGATTCATCCGCAACTGAAACCGCGAGTCCGGTTTGTTCGCGCAGGGCAAGGTCCAATTCTCCCAGCAACGCTCCTCCGCCCGTCAGCATCACGCCGCGATCCACAATATCAGCGGCAAGGTCGGGCGGCGTCGCTTCGAGGGCGGTCATCACGGCCTCGCAGATCGCCTGTACAGGTTCGGACAGAGCCTCTGCCACTTGGGCCTGCGAGATCTCGGTTTCTTTCGGCACGCCGTTCAGCAGGTCACGCCCCCGGATGTGCATGCTGGCACCACGTCCGTCGTCGGGCATGCGGGCGGTGCCGATGCTGGTCTTGATCCGCTCTGCGGTGCTTTCCCCGATCAGCAGGTTATGCTGGCGGCGCAGGTAGTTGATGATCGCCTCGTCCATGCGGTCGCCCCCGACCCGGACCGAGCGCGCATAGACGATATCGCCCAGTGACAGAACGGCGACCTCGGTTGTCCCGCCGCCGATGTCCACGACCATGTTGCCGGTGGGATCGGTGATCGGCATTCCCGCGCCAATGGCCGCCGCAATGGGTTCAGCGATCAGACCGGCACGCCGTGCGCCCGCCGACAGAACTGACTGGCGGATCGCGCGTTTTTCAACGGGGGTTGCGCCATGGGGTACACAGACGATGATCTTGGGTTTGGAAAAGGTCGAACGCCGATGCACCTTGCGGATGAAATGCTTGATCATCTCTTCGGCCACGTCGAAATCGGCAATCACGCCTTCACGCATGGGCCGGATCGCCTGAATGCTGCCCGGGGTGCGCCCCAGCATCAGCTTGGCATCCTCGCCCACTGCCAGAACCTGCTTTCGCCCGTCCTTGATGTGATAAGCGACAACCGAAGGTTCGTTCAGAATGATACCGCGACCTTTGACGTAGACCAGCGTATTGGCCGTGCCGAGGTCAATCGCCATGTCCGACGAGAACAAGCCTGACAAACCAAACATATATGTGACTTCCTGCTGGATCCGAATTTCTGATTTGCGACGCACTGGCCACATCGCTGGGACTTATATGGGGGTGTGGCCTAGAGGAAAAGAGGTGCAGGCGGACAATTCAGCGCAATTCCGCCGCAAGGGGCGATTTGGATCGGCTTTTGGGTAAGGTTCGAAAAGTGCAAGTCGCCCTGCAAGGCCGGAATATTGCGCTTTTTGGCTCTGTATCAGCCTTGGCCTTGCCGGAATTGTCGGTTTTGTGCTGGTTGCCGGGTGAAAGGCCAGAAAATCGGATGTGGCAAAATACTTGCCACATCCCTACATTTCGACGGCGAAAGTCGCGGTTTAGCCCGCGTCTTTGTAGGTCACGGTCTTAACATCCGAATTCGGAGCCGTCTTTTCGCGCCGCACCAGCAGCCGGTTGAGGGCCGCGACATAGGCTTTGGCAGAGGCGACGACCGTATCTGTGTCTGCCGCTTCGCCGGTTGCGAACTTGCCATCCTCTTCAAGGCGGACGCTGACGGTGGCCTGTGCGTCGGTGCCTTCGGTGACGGCGGCCACCTGATAAAGTTGCAGGTCGACCTCATGGGGAAAGATCATGCCGATGGCCCTGAACACCGCATCGACCGGCCCGTCGCCTTCTGCGCTGACGCTGTGTTCTGCGCCATCGACGATCATTGTCAAATCGGCGGTCCGTGGCGCTGCGGTGCCACAGACCACACGCAGGTCCTTGACCTGCAAACGGTCGTTGGCCATTGCCACGGAACTGTCCCGCATCAGGGCGATCAGGTCGTCGTCAAAGACTTCCTTCTTGCGATCTGCCAGCGCCTTGAAGCGGACAAAGACATCCATCAACTGATTGTCAGCCAACTGATAGCCCAGATCGGTCAGCTTGGAGCGCAACGCGGCCCGCCCGGAATGCTTGCCCATCACGATATTGGTCTCTGTCAGGCCCACATCCTCGGGGCGCATGATTTCGAAGGTCTCGGCGTTCTTGAGCATCCCGTCCTGATGGATGCCGCTTTCATGGGCAAAAGCGTTCTTGCCCACAATCGCCTTGTTGAACTGCACGTTGAAACCGCTGACCGTGGCCACCCGGCGAGAGATCGCCATCAGCTTGGTCGTGTCTACGCCTGTGCTCCATGGCATGATGTCGTGACGCACCTTCAGCGCCATCACCACCTCTTCCAGCGCGGTGTTACCTGCGCGCTCGCCGAGACCGTTGATCGTGCATTCGATCTGACGCGCGCCACCTTCGACGGCGGCAAGGGCGTTCGCCGTCGCCATGCCCAGATCGTTATGGCAGTGGGTGGCAAAGATCACACTTTCCGCACCGGGCACTTCGGCGATCAGGCGCCGGATCAGATCAGCACTCTCGCGGGGCGCCGTATAGCCCACCGTGTCGGGAATGTTGACCGTAGTCGCCCCCGCCTTGATCGCAATCTCGACCACCCGTGCCAGATAGTCCCATTCCGTGCGTGTCGCATCCATGGGCGACCATTGCACATTGTCACAAAGGTTGCGCGCGTGGCTCACCGTCTCGTGGATCCTGTCGGCCATCTCATCCATGGTCAGGTTCGGGATCGCGCGGTGCAGCGCAGAGGTGCCGATAAACGTGTGGATGCGTGGCTGGCGGGCGTGTTTCACCGCCTCCCAGCAGCGGTCGATATCCTTGAAATTTGCCCGCGCCAAACCGCAGATCACGGACCGCTTGGACCGTTTGGCGATCTCGCTGACGGCGGCAAAATCACCCTCAGAGGCAATGGGAAAGCCCGCCTCGATGATATCGACGCCCATCTCGTCCAGCATCATCGCGATTTCCAGCTTTTCCTCATGGGTCATCGTCGCGCCGGGGGACTGTTCACCATCGCGCAGGGTGGTGTCGAAAATCAAAACTTGGTCGTTGCTCATCTGATCCATCCTTCAGATCTGGTCTTTGGTGGCGGCAGGGGCATCTGCGTCGCCTGTATTGGGTTCACCGGTCGGCTCTATCAAAAGCACCTTGGCCTCGGTCACCGCGCGGGGGCGGTGTACAACGCCTTTGGGCACAATGAAAAGCTCTCCGGGGCCGAAGGTCTCGCTGGCGTGTCCCTCTAGGTCCATCGTCACCTCTCCCTCGATCACAAGAAAGAAGTCGTCGGTGGCGTCATGTTTGTGATATGGAAACTCGCCCTGAAACTTGACGACCATCACGTCGTTGTCGTTGTAGCGGGCGATCACCTTTGGGTCCCAATGGCTGTCAAAAAGCGCAAGCTTTGCAGCAAGGTTCACGGGTTTCATGTCTGGTCCTTAGCGATGTGTCTGAAATTTACGTCCGGGCGCTGGTCACCTCTGAGCGGTCGCGCCCAAAAGGCACGCTCAGAGGACGCTAAGGAGTAGGAGGTCGCGCGAAAGCATTCCCAACGGGGCCACCGAAAAAATATGAGCGCGAATACACATACAGACGGTTATACATCGCTTTCATCGCGTGAAAAGGAAAAAAGCCCCATAGTCGCCCAAATTGCCCGTCGCGCTCTGGTTCCTCATGCCTCGCACGCTAAGTCTCGTGCCATGAAAACAGCTCTTGTCATCGGGGCCACTGGGGGGATCGGGCAGGCTATCTGCGCCGAACTGTCCGGGCAGGGCCATCACGTCACCCAAGTCTCGCGCAGCCGCGACGGGCTTGATATCCGCTCGGAAGCTTCGATCAAATCGGTGCTGGACCCTTTGACCGGGCCATATGATCTGATCTTTATCGCCACCGGCGCGCTGCAAATTGATGGCGCTGCGCCGGAAAAATCCCTGCGTCAGCTTTCGGAGACCGCTCTGCAAGACCAATTCGCCGTCAATGCCACAGGCCCCGCGCTGATCCTCAAGCACAGCCTGCGCCTGTTGCCCCGCGACAAACGTGGCGTCATATCTGCCCTGTCGGCCCGCGTCGGATCCATCGGGGATAACCGCCTTGGAGGTTGGTACGGTTACCGCGCCGCCAAAGCCGCACTGAACCAGATCATCCATGGGGCAGCGATAGAAATCGCCCGGACCCACAAACACGCCATCTGCGTCGCCTTGCACCCCGGTACGGTCGCCACGCCCTTTACCGCCGATTTTGTCAGCCCTGAAAAAGCGACGCCGCCCAAAGATGCTGCCAAATCCATGCTGGCGGTGCTGGACGGTCTCACACCAGAGCATACCGGCAATTTTTATGACTACGCAGGAAAACCTATCCCTTGGTAAACGGGGGTAAGCGGCTTCTTCTGTTCAAAAATATCCCGAGGAGTTGTTGACCGTAAGGTCAACGGGACAAAGCGACAGACCGCACAACGCGCCAGAAAAGCGCGCCTGTAAGGCGCACAATCTGGTGACAGCCGATCCGTTGAACGACTTAATCAGACCCCGTCTGGGAAATCTCTGCGCTATCCTCGTCGAGGATACCGTCGTTCCATGTCCCTGTGGCCTGCTCGCCGCCGGAATAGCGGATGGTGCCTTCGCCCTGCCGCTTGCCCTTGGCGAACATACCCTCGTAGACATCACCGTTGGCATAGGTCGCGCGACCTTGTCCGTCGATCTCGCCAGCTTTCCATGAGCCGGTATAGGTAAACCCGTCCGGCATCACGATCGTGCCCTGTCCCTCGCGCTGCCCGTTCAGGAACTTACCCTCATAGGTGGTGCCATCGGCATAGGTCGCCTTGCCTTGCCCTGACCGCTGACCGTCTTTCCATTCGCCAATATAGGTATAGCCATCGGTAAAGGTCATCGTGCCAATTCCGTGGTTCTTGGCGTTCTTGAACTGACCCTCATAGACCAGCCCATTGGCGTATTTCGCGACACCGTTGCCCTCGATCACGCCCGCTTTCCACGCGCCCTCGTAGGACGACCCGTCGGGATAGAGAATCCGACCTGTCCCCTCGGCCAGATCGTTGCGGAAATCGCCCTCGTAGACAGAACCGTCGGGATAAGTCACCTGACCTTTGCCCTCGATCCCCCCGGTGACCCACTCGCCAAGGTAGGCATAGCCATCCGCGCCGGTAAACGTCCCGGTGCCATGGCGACGGTCGTTCAGGAACTGGCCCTCATAGGTGTCCCCGTTCTTGTACAGCACTTTGCCGGTGCCCTGCCGTTCGCCGTTGACCAGCTCGCCCTCATAGATATCGCCATTGGCCTGCGTTAGCCGCCCGGTGCCATTGATCTGGCCGTCCGCCCATGCGCCGTCATAAACCAGACCATCGGGCATGGTCAGCTTGCCCTTGCCTTCGCGCGCGCCGCGCACCAGATCGCCCTCGTAGACCGCGCCATCGGGATAGGTGATCTTGCCCTTGCCGTCCTTGACGCCGTCCACCCATTCGCCCTGATAGACATAGCCATTAGGGCTTTGCATCTTGCCGATGCCGTGGTGCATCGCGTTGCGAAATCCGCCCTCGTATTTCACGCCATTGGCGTAGACCGCTGCACCCGTGCCATTGATCCGCCCGTCCAGCCAGTCCCCCTCGTAGGTGCCTCCATCGGCAAAGGTGATCTTGCCAAAGCCTTCGGGTTTGCCCTTGGCAAAAGCCCCTTCATAGACCGATCCGTTGGGGAATCGCGCAACGCCCTGTCCCTTGATCTCGCCGTCCGCCCAAGCTCCGGTGTACTCATAGCCGTTGGGCAACCGATAGGTGCCGATGCCATGCTGCTTGCCGTCCTTGAAGGTGCCCTCATAGACGCCTCCGTCCTCGTATTGCTTGAGAACAACTTCGCTGCCGGATTGTGCGAATGCGCTTTCTGTAAAGGCCAGTCCTGCAAAGGCCAGAGCCCCCGCCAGCGTTATCAGACGTGATGTATGGTGCACGATGTTCCTCACTTGCCCGCCGGGTCCGGTCTCTGCTTGCGCGATCAGGGCCGCGCTTGACCGCTTGCCGGACAATCCTAAGTGACTCAAGCGCGCCTTACAACGGTTTTTGCCCCATATCGGCTTTCCTTGGCCCGGTGTTCTGATAAGACCTGCGTGATCAAAGAGGGAAAGACCATGAGCGATAGGTTCCGCCTGACCTTGGCACAGCTTAATCCGACCGTGGGGGCGATTGATGCCAACGCGGATCTGGCCTTTGAGGCGTGGCAGCAAGGCAAAGCGGCGGGCGCTGACATGGTCGCGCTGCCAGAGATGTTTATCACGGGCTACAACGCGCAGGATCTGGTGATGAAACCGGCGTTTCACCTTGCGGCGATGGCCGCGGTTGATGCGCTTGCGCTGCGCTGCGCGGATGGGCCAGCTTTGGCGATTGGCGGGCCCTATGCCGGGGATGACCAGCTTTACAACGCCTATTTCATTCTTCGGGGCGGCAAGGTGGTCAGCCGCGTATTGAAACATCACCTGCCGAACGAGACCGTTTTCGACGAGGTGCGCGTCTTTGATGCGGGGCCTTTGGGCGGACCCTATTCGGTCGGGGATATTCGCATCGGGTCGCCCATTTGCGAGGACGCGTGGCACGAGGATGTGGCCGAGACTCTCGCAGAAACGGGCGCGGAATTCCTATTGGTGCCTAATGGATCGCCCTATTACCGCAACAAATTCGAGACCCGCCTGAACCACATGGTCGCCCGCGTGGTCGAGACGGATCTGCCGCTGATCTATCTCAATATGGTCGGCGGGCAGGACGATCAGATGTTCGACGGTGGCAGTTTTGCGCTTAATCCCGGCGGGGAACTGGCGGTGCAGATGCCGGTGTTTGACAGCGCCGTGACCCATGTGGATCTGGAACGCGGGGCCGAAGGCTGGCGCGTGGTGTCCGGCGATGTGGCCGTGCATCCCGGCGAATGGGAGCAGGATTACCGCGTCATGGTCGAAAGTCTGCGTGACTATATGGGCAAGACCGGGTTCAAAAAGGTCGTGCTGGGCCTGTCCGGCGGCATCGACAGCGCGATTGTCGCCACCATTGCCGCCGATGCGCTGGGGCCGGACAATGTGCGTGGCGTGATGTTGCCGTCTGAATATACCTCGCAGGACTCGCTGGACGATGCGGCAGGTGTGGCGGCGGCTTTGGGGATACGGTTGGACACGTTGCCAATCTCTGGCCCGCGCGCGGCGGTGACAGAAGCCTTGGGGCCACTGTTCGAGGGCACGACGCCTGATCTGACAGAAGAAAACATCCAGTCCCGTTTGCGCGGTTTGCTGTTGATGGCGCTGTCCAACAAGTTTGGCGAGATGGTGCTGACCACGGGCAATAAATCCGAGGTCGCGGTGGGCTATGCCACGATCTACGGCGACATGGCGGGGGGCTATAACCCGATCAAGGACCTCTACAAGATGCGGGTGTTTGAAAGCTGCCGCTGGCGCAACGCCAATCACCGCGACTGGATGATGGG
>CALGTJ010000768.1 GCA_937901435.1 uncultured Rhodobacter sp.
TACCAGTCAAACACAGTCAAGCCACAACCCGATGGGTGATCAGCACACGCTTACTTACTTTTGATGCTTTTGAGGTACAGCTTTTTCCCGGAGACCGCCTTTTTCTTGGGTCGGACGGCATCACGGAATGCGAAAACCCAGCCGGAGAGATGCTGGACGAAGCGGGGCTGTCAGTGTTTCTGGGCAAAAATGCTGCCCTATCCGGAGAGGTTTTTTTCGAGGCTTTGATGTGGGATTTGACCCAATACGCCGGGGATCGCGACTTTAGCGACGATGTATCTGGCGTATTGTTGGAATTCAAAGGGCAGGAGGCGGATTAAACGAGACCTCGCAAAAAGGCTTGATCTCCTTCATTGGCAAGTTCGTCTATCGCCACATCGATCGGCATCCAAATGGCCGTATGACCCGGCTCGCGCGGGGGCCCGTAACGCAAGACGGGGCGCGCCAGATAAATGTGGCATATTTTTTCGGCCCATTTGTCGTACTCCGGCATGTAGGTGAACCGCCGATACGCCCCCAGCTTGCGTGGCTTGGCAATGCTGTATCCGGTTTCTTCCAACACCTCGCGATGCAATGCGATTATGGCGGACTCGCCCGGGTCAATTCCACCACCGGGCAGCTGAAATTCTGGCAAAGGCTCTGCTTGATGGGTCAGCAAAACATCACTACCTAGGGTAAGAATTGCATAGGCTCCGGGCCGATGCTGATACTGTCTGCCCCATTCAATTGCCTCGCCATACCGCCTGATCATAGCTGATCTGTCCCCTTCGATTGCTTGCTCCACCTATATGGACTCGGTATGCCAACGCAAATCCTGTAAGGAAAGCCTCTATGACGATTGCTTCTATCGGTTCGAAAATCGCCTGGGACGACACTGTGCTCCCGTTTCAGCTTGACCGCTCTGATATTCGCGGGCGCGTGGCCCGGTTGGACGGTGTGTTGGACAAGGTTCTGGCGCAGCACGATTACCCGCCCGCGATCGAGGCGTTGGTGGCAGAGATGTGTTTGCTGACGGCGCTGATCGGGCTGACGATAAAACTGCGCTGGAAACTATCGCTGCAAGTGCGTGGATCTGGTGCCGTCCGGCTGATCGCAACAGATTATTACGGGCCGACGGACAAAGGCGAACCGGCAAGGATTCGCGCTTATGCCGGGTACGAAAAGGATATGATCGATCCTGACGGCCCCGGTTTTGAGCAGGTCGGGGCGGGGTATTTTGCGGTCTTGATCGATCAGGGTGCCGGAACCACGCCCTATCAGGGAATCACGCCCATCGCAGGTGGGTCTTTGTCGAGTTGTGCCGAAACATATTTTGCCCAGTCAGAACAACTGCCAACCCGCTTTGCCCTGACCTTTGGTCGTTCGCAAACGCCCGGAGAGAACGAGTCGTGGCGCGCGGGGGGTATGATGTTGCAGCATATGCCAAAGGCGTCTCCCTTTGCGAAGGGCGGCGGCAGTGGGGAAGGCGGCTTGTTAGAGGCACGTGACATCATGCTGGATGAGACGGTCGAGGAAAACTGGACCCGCGTGAACGCCTTGTTAGACACTGTTGACGACATAGAACTTATCGGCCCGACCGTCACACCGACAGAATTGCTGGTGCGGCTCTTTCATGAAGAGGTACCGCGGATCTATGACACACAGGCAATCAGTTTTGGCTGTTCATGCTCGGCAGACAAAGTGCGTCAGAGCCTTTCGATTTATTCGGCAAAGGACATCGCCTATATGACCACGGACGAGGGTCGTGTGACTGCGGATTGTCAGTTTTGTGGCGCGCATTATGATTTCGACCCCAAGACGCTTGGGTTCGAGGCAAAGGAGGATCCAGGTGACGAAGCCTGATCTTTTTGCCCCTTTGAGGTCTGCGCTGGATCGTCCCAGTGCAGACTCGTCTGACTTTGATCTTAATCCCGGCGTGACATTGCCAGAGGGGCGTGTGTTGCGGCCAGCCGGAGTGTTGGTGCCAGTCATTGAGCGTTCTGGGGTCTTGCAGGTGATCCTGACCAAACGCGCGTCACACCTGAAACACCACCCCGGCCAGATCGCCTTTCCCGGCGGTAAGGTAGATGAGGGTGACGCCGATGTTGCCGCCGCTGCGTTGCGCGAGGCCCATGAGGAAATTGGGCTGAGGCCGGAAAATGTCGAGGTGTTGGGATTTCTGCCGAACCATGAAACGGTGACAAGTTTTACAATGACCCCTGTTTTGGGCCGGATCAGAGCCGATTTCACGCCAATCCCGGAACCGGGCGAGGTTGAAGAGGTGTTTTCTGTGCCCCTGTCGCATGTGACCAACCCCGCACGCTTTGCGATCGAAAGCCGACGTTGGAGAGGTCAGAGGCGTCATTATTTCACAGTGCCCTACGGCCCCTATTACATCTGGGGCGCCACGGCGCGGATCTTGCGCGGACTTGCGGATCGGATGCCATGAAGCTGCGCGATCCTTGGGTCAGTGATATACGCACCCAAGCGGTTTGCCGTTGCCTGACGGATGCGGGGTACCAGGTGTTTTTTGTCGGGGGCTGCGTGCGCAATGCTTTGCTGGACGCGCCGGTCAATGACATTGATCTGTCCACCAATGCCCATCCAAACGTGGTAGCGGAACTGGCACAGGTCGCCGGGTTACAAGTGGTGCCGACCGGGATAGAGCACGGCACGGTCACCGTCATTTCTGGTGGGATGCCGCATGAGGTGACGACCTTTCGGCGCGATGTGGAAACCGACGGGCGGCACGCTGTTGTGGCGTATGCCGAGACGATCAATCAGGATGCCCTGCGACGCGATTTTACGATGAACGCGCTTTATGCGATGCCAGATGGCGCGGTGGTTGATCCTCTTGGCGGCTTGCCGGATCTTATTGGGCGACGTGTGCGATTTATCGAGGACGCAGAGCAACGGATCACAGAAGATTATCTGCGAATCCTGCGGTTCTTTCGCTTTCATGCGTGGTATGGCGATCCAGAAAACGGACTGGATGCCGAAGGTCTTGCCGCATGTGCTGCGCTGTCTGAGGGGCTTGAGGGTCTGTCTAAAGAGCGGGTGACCGCCGAGATGTTGAAACTGCTGGCTGCACAAGACCCAGGACCGGCGATGGCAAGTATGGCGATGGCGGGATGTTTGCACAGGATCTTGCCGGGGACAGACCCCAAGGCCTTGCCGATCCTGCTGGCGTTTGAACATCAGGTCGGCGCAAAGCCTGACGCGATCCGACGTCTGGTGGCGCTTGGTGGAGGCAAGGTTGAAACGCACTTGCGCCTGTCCAAAGCTCAGGCTCGCCGAGTGGGGAATTTGCGCAAATCAGTCTCTGATATGCAGGGATTGGCAGAAACCGCCTATCGGCATGACGCACAGAGCGCGCTTGACGTGGCACTGCTACGCGCGGCTATCTTTGAAACCCCGCTGGCCCCGGATATTCGCGAGCAGATTGGCAAAGGGGCAAGTGCGGCTTTCCCGGTCAAGGCCGCTGATCTTATGCCTGCTTATCAAGGTGCCGCGTTGGGCGACCATTTGCGCGTGCTAGAGGATCGCTGGATCGCGTCAGAGTTCTCATTGACGAAACAGGCGCTTTTGCGGTAGGCGGTTTCTCTTCCCCGGATTTGGGCCTATATCGTTGCCCAACACCTCCCTTATTTCCCTGTTTTGGCAGTCTCTCCTCGTGTTCCGTTTTTTTGAAAATCTGGTCGATCCGTATAGGCCCTATCCGGACGACGACATTCCACCGCAAAAGCTGTTCGCGTTTCTGATGAACTATGCCCAGCCGTTCAAACGGCTCTTTGCGTTTACAGCGTTGATGTCGGTGATCGTGGCGGCGGTCGAAGTGGGGCTGATTTACTATATGGGTCGCGTGGTCGATGTGCTGAGCGCTGGCGAACCAGAGACCGTGTGGCAAACATACGGAACAGAACTGATCCTCGCGGCGATCTTTGTGGTGTTTATCCGTCCTGTGATCCAGATGCTGGATGTCGCCCTTTTGAACAACGCGATCCTGCCGAATTTTGGCACGTTGATCCGCTGGCGCGCGCATAAACATGTGTTGCGGCAATCGGTGGGCTGGTTCGAGAATGACTTTGCCGGGCGCATCACCAATCGCATCATGCAAACGCCCCCGGCGGCGGGTGATGCGGTGTTTCAGGTGTTTGACGCGATCACCTTTTCCATCGCGTATATCGTTGGGGCGGCTGTTTTGTTGTGGGGGGCGGATCTGCGCCTTGTCGCGCCCTTGGCGATCTGGCTGGGCCTGTTCCTGATACTGTTACGCTGGACGATCAAACGTGTCGCGCCCGCGTCCAAAGCCTCGTCTGATGCACGTAGCGAGGTGACCGGGCGCGTGGTGGATGCCTATACCAATATTCATTCGGTCAAGCTGTTCGCCCATCACGACAAAGAGCTCGACTACGCCAAGGAAGCGATCGAGAACACGCGCCAGACCTTTAGCCGCGAAATGCGGATCTATACGACGATGGACGTATGCCTTGTCACTTTGAATGGGTTGTTGATCGTCTCTGTGGTTGGTTGGGCGCTCTGGCTGTGGATCAGTGGTCTGGCCTCTGTCGGGGCTGTGGCCGCCGCCATCGCTTTGACCCTACGGCTGAATGCGATGACCGGGTGGATCATGTGGGCGGTGTCTGATCTGTTCCGTGCGCTTGGGATTGTTGCGGAAGGCATGGAAACCGTCGCCCAGCCGATCACGCTGACGGATAGACCAAACGCCAAGCCGCTGCAGATTACCAAAGGCGAGATCCAGTTTGACGGGCTTAGCCACCACTATGGGCGAGGTTCGGGCGGTTTAGATTCTGTTTCGCTGACCATTTGGCCCGGTGAAAAGATCGGTCTGGTCGGGCGATCCGGTGCGGGAAAGTCAACCTTGGTCAAGCTGCTGTTGCGGTTTTACGAGGCGGAACGCGGGCGTATTCTGATTGACGGGCAGGACATTGCTGGCGTCACGCAGGATTCATTGCGTTCTGTCATCGGGATGGTTCAGCAAGACAGTTCCCTGTTGCATCGGTCGATGCGTGACAACATCCTGTATGGCGCGCCAGATGCCACAGAGGCCGAAGTCATACGGGCGGCAGAACAGGCAGAGGCACACGCCTTTATCCTTGATCTGGAAGATCCTGAAAAGCGTAGCGGCTATGACGCACAAGTGGGCGAACGTGGTGTGAAGCTGTCCGGGGGCCAGCGTCAACGTGTGTCGCTGGCGCGTGTGATCCTGAAAGACGCGCCGATCCTTGTGCTGGACGAGGCGACAAGCGCACTGGACAGCGAGGTCGAGGCCGCCATTCAATCGACGCTCTATGGTATGATGGAGGGCAAGACCGTGATCGCCATCGCCCACCGCCTGTCCACCATTGCCCGGATGGACCGCATTCTGGTTCTGGATGACGGACGGATCGTCGAGGATGGCACCCATTCAGAGCTTTTGGCGCGCGATGCACTATATGCCAGCTTCTGGAACCGGCAATCCGGCGGGTTCATCGGCATAGAGGCGGCAGAATGATGTTACAGCAGGTATCAGGTTGGTTTTCGGATCGCATCGACCCGGAACGCCCGGCAGAGGCGGCCCCACCACGGTCCTTGATCGCTTTCATTCGTTGGGCTTTGGCTGGCGCTTGGGGCACGATCGCGATGGCGACTGTTGCCTCTATGGCTGCTGGCGTGTTCGAGGTTCTGACGGCGCTGTTCCTTGGCATGGTGATCGATGCGGCCCTTGCCAGCGAACCGGGGGCCTTCTTTTCTGAAAACATGTGGCTGTTGATCTGGTTGACCGCCTTTCTGGTCGTCCTGCGCCCTGCTGCCTTTGGCATTTCTGCCGCATTTCAATCGTTGTCGATTGGGCCGAATGTGTTCAACCTGACCCTGTCGCGCCTGCATCGCTGGACTTTGGGTCAGGCGGTCACCTTCTTTGACAATGACTTTGCCGGGCGTATTTCACAAAAGCAGATGCAGACCTCTCGGGCTTTGTCGGAATCTGTGGTCGATACGATTTCGGCGTTGATGTTCGGGCTGGCCTCGCTGGTTGGGTCCATAGCCTTGCTGTCGTCGATCAACGGGTATGTTGCGGGGCTTCTTGCGGCCTGGATCGGGGTCTATTTCGCGGTCATCCGCTATTTTCTGCCCCGTATCCGCATCAGGTCCACCGCACGCGCCGCGTCACGGGCGATGGTGTCGGGGCAGGTTGTCGATACGATCACCAATATCAAGACGGTCAAACTGTTCGCCCATCAGGACCACGAAGATCAGGCGGCGCTGGGCGAGATGCGCACGTATCGCCAGACCGCGTTCGATTTCGGCCGCCTGTCGACTGGATTTCGCACGATTTTGATGATTCTTGCAGGGATGCTGCCCGTTCTGCTGGTTGGCGCTGTTCTGTGGTTCTGGTCGCTTGGCGTTGCCAGTGCGGGTGATATCGCGGCAACGGGTGCTGTGTCGATCCGCATCGCGCAGATGACTGGGTGGATCAGCTTTTCCCTGATGGGGATCTATTCCAACATCGGCGAGGTCGAGGATGGAATGCGCACGTTGACCCCGCCCCATGCTTTGTCCGATGCCGAGGATGCCAAGGATCTGACTGGGCCACCGTCGATCCAGTTCGACGCAGTGACCTTTGCCTATGGGCGTGAAAAAGGCGGTGTGCAGGACATTCGCCTTGAGATTCACGAGGGTGAAAAGCTGGGGATTGTCGGGGCTTCGGGCGCGGGCAAGTCAACGCTCGTTTCGCTTTTGTTGCGCCTCTATGACGCCGAAGAGGGCGCAGTGCGGATCGGCGGGCAGGATTTGCGTCATGTGACACAGCAAAGCTTGCGTCGTCAGATCGGTATGGTCACGCAGGAAACGGCGATGTTCAACCGTTCGGCCCGCGATAACATTCTGTATGGCAGGCCCGATGCCAGCGACGAAGACCTTGTGAAGGCGGCAGAACGCGCGCGGGCGCATGATTTCATTCTGGACTTGCAGGATTTCCGGGGGCGTCCCGGCTATGACGCACATCTGGGCGAGCGTGGTGTAAAGTTAAGCGGTGGTCAGCGCCAAAGGATCGCCCTTGCCCGCGCCATCCTGAAAGACGCGCCGATCCTTGTTCTGGACGAGGCGACAAGCGCGTTGGACAGTGAGGTCGAGGCAGAAATTCAAGAGGCGCTGGACGAGGTGATGCAGGGCAAGACCGTGCTGGCCATTGCGCACCGCCTGTCCACGATCGCCCGCATGGATCGCATTGTTGTGCTGGATCAGGGTCGCATTGCCGAAGAAGGCACGCACCATGAATTGCTGGCAAAGGGTGGGTTATACGCCCGATATTGGGATCGCCAGTCCGGCGGATTCATCGGGCTTGAAGAGGCGGCGGAATGAGACTGACGATAGAACGGCTGGGCCAGATGGGCGATGGCATCGCGCAGGGGCCAGAGGGGCCTGTGTTTGCGCCGCTGACCTTGCCGGGCGAGGTGGTTGAGGGTGATATCGTCAATGGACGCATAGGCACGCCCCGGATCATAACGCCCTCAATCGACCGGGTGCGTCCGCCCTGTTCGCACTTCAGGGCCTGCGGCGGGTGTTCCGTCCAACATGCGTCTGATTCTTTCGTTGAGACGTGGAAGGCGGATGTGGTGCGGTCCGCGTTGAGTGCGCGCGATTTGCCCGCCCCGATCCGCAACGTGCATACCTCGCCTGCGCAATCCCGGCGGCGGGCGGTTCTGGCGGGCAAGCGCACCAAAAGCGGCGCGATGATCGGCTTTCATGCGCGCGGCTCTGACACGTTGATCGAGGTGCCCAACTGTCAATTGCTGCAACCGCAGATCGTGGCGCTGTTCCCCGCCTTACAGGACCTGACCATCATTGGCGCATCTCGAAAGGCAGAACTTTCGCTGACGGTGACCTGGTCTGACGCTGGTGCTGACATTGCGGTGCAGGGTGGCAAGCCGCTTGACGGGCCTTTGCGGCTGGATCTTGCGGCGTTTATCAACAAACACAATGTCGCGCGGCTGACGTGGGCGGATGATCTGGTCGGGCAGAATCGCCCTCCGATCCATGTTATCGAAGGCATTAGTGTGTCGCCGCCCCCCGGTGCATTCCTTCAGGCGACCAATGATGGAGAGCACGCTCTTATCGCCGCCGTGATAGAGGCAATTGGACCTGCAAAACATGTCGCAGATCTCTTTGCGGGTTGTGGCACCTTTGCCTTGCCGCTGGCGCGCACCGCCGAAGTGCACGCGGTGGAATCGGTCGCAGAGATGTTGACCGCGCTTGATGTCGGATGGCGCAATGCGCGTGGCCTGAAAAAGGTGACGACCGAAAAACGCGACCTGTTTCGTCGCCCTATGGTGCCGCTAGAGCTTCGTCACTTCGACGCTGTCGTACTGGACCCGCCGCGTGCGGGGGCAGAGGCGCAGATTGAACAGATCGTTGACAGCATTGTACCCCGGATCGCGATGGTGTCGTGCAACCCGATAACGTTCGCACGGGATGCAGAACTGTTGTGTTCCGCTGGTTATGTCATCAATTGGATCGATGTGGTGGATCAATTCCGCTGGTCGGGCCATGTGGAACTTGTGGCGCAATTCACAAAGCCCCATATGTCCAAAAAATCGCGTTAAGGCCGAATACGCGCAGAAGGACGGGACATGCGGGAAAAACTAGAGCACTGGCTGGACCAGCCGATTGTGCGCAATACCATCATCGGGGTCATTGTCTTTAATGCGGTCCTGTTGGGTCTGGAAACGTCCTCGTCTGTGATGAGCACAATCGGTTGGCTGATCGTGATCCTCGACAAGATCTGCCTTGCGATTTTTGTCGCAGAACTGGCGGCAAAACTATTTGCGAAAGGCGGTCGGTTTTTCCGCAGTGGATGGAACCTTTTCGACTTTGTGATTGTTGGTATTTCGCTGGTGCCCGGCGCGCAAACCATGTCGGTGCTGCGGGCGATGCGGATTTTCCGCCTGTTACGCGTAATTTCCGCCGCGCCCAGCCTGCGCCGCGTGGTCGAGGGATTCATCACTGCGCTGCCCGGTATGGGGTCGGTGTTCCTGCTGATGGCGCTGATCTTTTACATCGGCTCTGTCATGGCGACAAAGCTGTTTGGCGACGCCTTTCCAGAGTGGTTCGGCAGCATTGCCAGATCCGCCTATTCTCTGTTCCAGATCATGACGCTGGAATCCTGGTCCATGGGCATCGTGCGCCCGGTGATGGAGCAATACCAATACGCATGGGCGTTTTTCGTGCCGTTCATCATGGTGACCACATTCGCGGTCGTGAACCTGTTGGTCGGTCTTATCGTGAATTCCATGCAAGAGGCGCATTCTGCCGAAGAGGTGGCAGCGACGGACAGTTATCGAGACGAGGTGATGCAGCGGCTCAAAGCGATCGAGGCGCATCTGCAAAAGCGCGACGGGTAACGTGTCTGTTATTCCTTGTGGCGCATTCATTGGGTATAATCCAGAAAAACAAAACTCGGATCGGGCGATATGAAGCTACTTAAAGGTCTTTTGGTTGTGTCATTGCTATTTGCACTTGGCGCCTGTTCCAGCAAATTCCGGACCTACAATGGTCCAGAGGTGACGCGTGTGATCGTCTACAAGGGCGAGCGTCAGATGGTATTGATGCACAATGATCGCGTTTTGGCAAAGCACGCGATTGATCTGGGTTTTGCGCCGCGTGGGCACAAGAACTTTGAGGGTGACGGCAAGACACCCGAAGGACGCTATTATATCGACCGGCGCAATCCTGACAGCAGCTTTCACCTGTCGATCGGGATCTCTTATCCGAACGAGGCTGACATTGCCCGCGCGCGGGAGGCAGGCAAAAAGCCCGGTGGAGACATTTTTATCCACGGCCAACCGAACCTGCTAAAGCCGGGCAAGCCAGATTGGACCGCCGGTTGCATTTCTGTGTCGAATAAAGAGATGGAGAGGATCTATGCGATGGTCAAAGACGGCACCGTGGTCGATCTTTATCCCTGAGGCATAACCGCAGTCGGGCTGGGCGCGGGGACATTCACCGCTTGGGATCCGCCGCCTACAATCAGCGTCCACCAGATTTTTCCGCCCTGTTCCTGATACCAGGCGAACCCCAAATCACGGCCCTTCGGGTCGACGATCACAGTTCGGGTATCCGGTTGTGCCATCCAGGCGGCCAGCGTTTCAATTTCTGTCTCGAACGTCTCTGATATGTTTTCCCCGAGCATGGTCATCGTATATCCGGCGCGCTGCACGCGCTGAATTGGCGAAGACCCGTCAGAGCCGAAATGCCAAGGCCGATTTTGCACCGCCATGTCACGCGAATGGGTTGCAGCGGCGGCATTCAGTTGCGCGTTTAGTTCCAATGCGGGAACACCCGCCGCTTGACGCAGCGCATTGACAGAATCAAGCATCCGAAACTGCACCTTGGATGTATCGCTGTTCGAGATGCGATAGATCTTGGCGCGTCCGGTGCCAGCGGACGTGGTGACCGTCGGGCTGGTGCAGGCGGTAACTGCAAAAAGACCAGCAAAAAGAACAACAAGAGGGCGCATCGTGGCGAAGATCCGGATAATTTCCTTAGCAACCTACTCTTTAGGTGTGGCAGGCACAAACCGATCTCTGCCGAGTTGGCAAAGTGACGCTTGTTTGAATTGCGACTGAGGCTTTCAGGTCATATACTGCCCCAAAATGTGTCGACTGTGGAGACGAGGAAGATCATGTCCAAGGTAACGAAGTCCGGTTTTAACCGTCGTGTGTTTCTGGGAACGGCTGCCGCGTCGGTCGGTGGCCTGGCGGCGCCTGCGCTTGCCCAAAGCACTGGCGAAAGCACAGAGTTCGAGACTGAAATTACCGAGGTTGCGCGCCGCAATATATCCAGCTTTCGCTCTTTGGACTGGCGGCCTTATTTCGGGTCACTCAGCGGTGGGGCCATTCTGGTGGATACAACGTCGCGTGCATTGCATTATTGGTCACAGGATCAATCGACCTACAAATTATACCCAACCAGCGTTCCGCTGACGGAAGATCTGACTCGTCGCGGACCCACCCGGATCGTCCAGAAGGTCGAGGGCCCATCCTGGCGTCCCACGCCGTCGATGATCAAACGAAACCCGGAATGGCCTGCCTTTGTTGGGCCGGGGCCGGATAATCCTTTGGGATCGCATGCGCTATATCTGTCGTGGACCTACTATCGAATCCACGGAACCCACGATACCCGCAAGATCGGGCGTCGATCGTCCAACGGTTGCATCGGCCTGTACAACGAACACATCTCAGAGCTTTTTGCTCTGACGAAAGTAGGCACTCAGGTGTTGCTAATTTGACGATAAAAAGTGGATTACGGGACTCTGATCCACAAGATGCGTTTGCGTTTAATCGTTAAAGCTGCTTATGACGGTCTATACGCGGTACGCCAAAGTTCCACGTGTATCGATAATTTTGCCAGTCTGGAAATCCTGGAGGATCCCATGAAAAAAATCGCTCTCGCCGCCGTTCTGTCCGCAACAGCTGCTACTGCAGTGTCCGCAGGCAACTACACCGAGCCTTACATCGAGCCAACAATCGTTGTTGAAGAAGCTGCGTCTTCTTCCTCCACTGGCCTGATCGTTCCACTGTTGCTGATCGCGATCATCGCGGCTGTTGCAGCGAACTAAGTGCCCACACCTGCGGGTGTGCACCGAGACTTAAAAATGGCGGCCCCACACGGAGCCGCCATTTTTATTTGCATAATCTTATTCAAACCAGATCGTCCTGACCAAAAAAGTTAGTCGATCCAGCCTAGCAGGTTTGTTTCGATCACCTCGGACAGCGCCGCGATATGGGCGTCGTCATCGTTGAGGCAGGGAATGTAGGTGAACGATTCACCGCCCGCCTCTTCGAAACTTTCGTGGATCTCTTCGTTAATTTCCTCAAGCGTTTCGATGCAATCGGCCGAAAAGGCAGGGGCGATCACGGCGATCCGCTTTTTCCCCGATTCCGCCAGACGCGCGACCTCTTCGACCGTATAAGGTTGCAGCCAGTCCTCGGGGCCGAATTTCGACTGAAACGTGGTCTTTATCTGGGTGTCATCCCAACCCAGCCGCTCTTTCAAGAGCCGAGTCGTTTTCTGACATTGGCAATGATAGGGGTCGCCCTCCATCAGATATCTTTGCGGTACGCCGTGGTAAGAAGTGACAAGGATATCAGGCTTGACCTCCATCGCGGCATAGGCCCGTTCGACCGATTGCGCGAGTGCGTCAATATAGCTGGGCTTGTCGAAGTAGGGTTCAACCGTGCGCACGGTCGGCTGCCATTTCAGATCCGCCAAAGCACGAAAAAATGCGTCATTGGCGGTGGCAGAGGTCGCCCCGGCGTATTGCGGATACAGCGGGAAAAACAGGATCTTGGTACAGCCCTGATCGACCAGCGCCTGCACCTTTGATTTGGTCGAGGGATTGCCGTAGCGCATACAGAAATCAACGACGACATTATCCCCATAGCGCCGCTGCATAGCCTCGCGCATTTTTACGGTCTGCGCCTTGGTGATCGTCATCAAAGGGCTTTCGTTCGCCTCTTCGTTCCAGATCGATTTGTACGCTGCACCAGAGGTAAAGGGTCGTTTACTAAGGATAATCAGCTGCAAAAGCGGCTGCCATAGCCAGGGACTATAGTCGATGACACGACGGTCTGACAGGAACTCCCCCAGATAGCGACGCATCGACCAATAGTTGGTGGCATCGGGTGTGCCGAGGTTGCCAAGCAGGATACCGATCTTGGCGGGCAAGATCTTGGGGTGGTCAGCCTGCGCATGAGCGGGGCACACTGCGGCGCTTTGGGACGTCGAGTCGAGCATTCTTATTTTTCCTGCGCTTGGCGTAGTTTCATTTGCACTGACATAAAGCCATATTCTCTTGGGTCAATCGCCACTCTTATTGCCGGGTCCGGTTAACGAAGTCTCATCGACGCCCAAGGCATCAGCGAGCCGCGCAGTGGCGGATCCGGGTCGAAGGGGTTTGGGCTGGCTGTCATCCGGGGCCCAGCCGGTCAGATAGATCATCTCGAAACGCGCGGGAATGCGACCATCTGCCAGACCAAAGCCGGATTGGTACAAATCCACAGCCTTTTTCAGGATAGAGGGTCGTGAAAAATGCCGGATGCGTGTCGCAAGGGCATTATTTTCGCCCATTGCCCGCAGATCATGCATCAGGTGCCACGCGTCGGAATAAGTGACGATGCGCGTATAGGTATCCGCCACGGGCAAGGCGAATCCAGCACGTTGCAGCAAAGCCCCAAGATCGCGGATCTCTGCCATGGGCGCGACACGGGGGGACAGACCTCCCGTTATGGCCACCTCTGCCTCGGCCAGCACGGCACGCAATTCTGACAGGGTCTGCCCGCCAAACAACGCACACAGGAACAGCCCGTCAGGTTTCAGAGCGCGTTTGCATTGGATCAACTGACCAACAGGGTCGTCGGCCCAATGCAAAGACATTGCGTGGATCACAAGATCGTGGGCGCCGGGTGTCAGGTCGAGTGTCTCTTGATCTGCGGTTATATGAGCATTGGGCAGCAGATTAGACCAAATCTGTGGCCATCCGGTCACAATCGTAGGCGACGTAAACGATCTGTTAACCAAATCCAGTCTCTCTTGCACCTCGTCAACCACGTCCAGTTGCAGGAACAAGGCAGGCTCTGCCATCGCGCTGGCCCGGGCGCGATTTCGACCCAAAGCTTGGGGATCTGTCAAAGTAGTCTGGCTCTGCATCGGTCCGACCATTGTTGCAAGACCGTGTATTTAGGGGAAAGTGCCGCAAATGCAAAGCCTGTTACGCCTTGCTTTTCCGCCGCAATGCGTTGGATGCCATGCTCTTGTGGAACGCGACTTTGCCTTGTGCGGGGCATGTTGGCGCGAAACGCCGTTTATCACCGGGTTGATCTGCGACACTTGTGGGGTGCCCTTGCCGGGGGACAGTTCTGATCAGGCCGAGCATTGCGACGAGTGCATGACGATCGCGCGCCCGTGGTCGCGGGGGCGGGCGGCGATGACCTATCACGACAAGGCGCGGCAGATGGTGCTGGCGTTGAAACATGGGTACAGGCTTGACCTCGTGCGTCCGGCGGCGCGCTGGATGCAAGCGGCTGCGCGGGATTTGATAACGCCCGAAACATTGATCCTTCCGGTTCCTGTGCATCGCCTGCGCCTGCTGAAGCGGCGATATAATCAGGCAGCGCTGCTGTCTAACGAGATCGGGCGCGTTACGGGGACAGAGACCGTGCCGGATTTGCTATACCGCGTTCGTAATACCAAAGTGCAGGACGGTATGTCGCGCGATGACAGGTTTGCCAATCTCAGCGAATCCATCCGCTTTGTGCCGAAAAAAGCCGCACGGCTGAAAGATCGCGAAATCCTGTTGATCGATGATGTGATGACCTCTGGTGCCACTCTGGCGGCCACAACAGAGGCATGTCATGCAGCCGGTGCAAGTCGCGTTGACGTTCTGGTGCTGGCACGCGTTGCGAAGGATGCTTAAATCCCTATAGTCCGCGCAAGCAAAGGGATTATCATCATGCAAGCCGTCGAAATCTATACCTCTCCGCTTTGTGGGTTTTGTCATGCCGCCAAACGGCTTTTGACCCAGAAAGGCGTGTCTTTTGCCGAGATCGACATCGCCCGGCAGCCCGACAAGCGTCAGGAAATGCTAAGCCGCGCCAATGGGCGGCATACTGTGCCACAAATCTTTGTCGGACCCACCCATGTGGGCGGATGCGACGAGCTATATGATCTGGAGCGGTTGGGTAAGTTGGACAAGCTTTTGGCAGGTTAGGTGAGGCGCGACGTTCAGGCAGAGCACACTGTAATGCCTGCGACGATAGATTTGGAACCCTCTGATGAGTGATGCAACAGACAGTTTATCGGTCGCCTTGTTCAGCGAAATTTTCATGGCGGATGCACTTGCGCGAAACCGACTGTCACGGGCGCTGCCAAAGGGGATGGAGATCAGCCATTTTTCAGTCTTGAACCATCTGGCGCGGGCGAATGTTGAAAAATACCCGGCGCAACTGGCCAAGACCTTTCACGTCACCCGCGGCGCGATGACCAACACCCTGTACAAGCTGGAGCGTGCGGGGCATATCCACGTACGTCCTGATTGGGACGATGCGCGGCGTAAATATGTGGGGATCAGTCCGGCAGGGCGTCGGGCCTGTGAAACTGCTCTGCAAGTGGTTGCGCCAATCGTGGCTGAGGTGGTCGAGGCCATTGGCCTCGACAAGGTGCGCGCCGCTTTGCCAGTGTTGCGCGAGTTGCGCTTGCGTCTTGGAGAGGCGGATTAAGCCGGTTTCAGGCTGGTGGTGACATAGTTCACCGACAGATCCTTGTCCGAGATCTTCCACGACCACCCCAGCGGGTTGAAAACGAATCCCTTGCGGTCGACAGGGTCAAGTCCGGCGCTTTCCAGTAGTTTGAACAACTCGTCGGGGGTGATGAACTTTGACCATTCATGCGTGCCTTTGGGCAGCCAGCGCATGATATGTTCCGCGCCGATGATGGCCATGACATAGCTTTTCGGATTGCGGTTCAGGGTCGAGCAGACCATCAGCCCACCGGGTTTTAGCAACTCACGACAAGCGGTCAGGTAAGTGAGCGGATCAGAGACATGCTCGACCACTTCCATATTCAGAACGGCGTCGAATTGCTCGCCATCGGCGGCCAGCGCCTCGGCAGAGGTGTGGCGATAATCGATCTGTAACCCCTGCTGTTCAGCATGGACCTGCGCGACGGGGATGTTACGCGCAGCGGCATCGGCGCCGACAACGGTAGCACCAAGGCGGGCCATAGGTTCGGACAACAAACCGCCCCCGCAGCCGATATCAAGGATTCGCAGCCCCTCAAAAGGCTTAGGCGCACTTAGATCACGCCCGAACTCAGCTGCGATTTGGGCGGTAATATAGTCAAGACGGCAGGGGTTGAGCATGTGCAACGGCTTGAATTTGCCATTGGGATCCCACCATTCGGCGGCCATAGCCTGAAATTTTTCTATCTCTGCGGGATCAATTGTGGTTTGCATGTTCACGCCTCGTCCTGATTATTTGCGTTGACCCCGTGGCGGGCCGGTTCCTTGCATTATATAGGGTAGATATGGACAGGGTGTCAGATAGACGAAACCGCGCACATCATCTTTATCCTCCGATCGACCCGTTCGATCAGCGGATGATGGATGTGGGGGACGGTCACACGATTTATGTCGAGCAATGCGGCAATCCGCAGGGTATTCCCGTTGTTGTGTTCCACGGTGGGCCCGGTGGGGGATGCAGCCCGGCGATGCGGCGGTATTTCGACCCGAATGCGTATCGGATCATCCTGTTTGACCAGCGCGGCTGTGGTCGCTCGCGCCCCCATGCCAGTGTCGAGAACAACACCACATGGCATCTGGTGTCTGACATCGAAAAGATTCGCGACGCACTGGGCATCGAGCGTTGGTTTGTGTTTGGCGGCAGTTGGGGTGCAACGCTTGCCCTGATTTATGCAGAGGCACATCCTGATCGTGTGGCGCATTTGATTCTGCGCGGGGTGTTCCTGATGACACAGGCAGAGTTGGCTTGGTTCTACGGTGGCGGTGCCGGGCATTTCTGGCCTGATATCTGGGCGCGGTTCGCGTCGCTTGTGCCGCAAGATGAACAGGACGATTTCATTCTGGCCTATCACCGACGCCTGTT
The DNA here is from genome assembly GCA_937901435.1 of uncultured Rhodobacter sp. The sequence continues at coordinate 16,638 of CALGTJ010000768.1, forward strand.
TTCCGGCGATCTGATGCAGGAAACACGGTTCGCCCGCGCCTGGGCCAGTTGGGAAAACACGCTGGCCAGTATCGACAACGAAGGCCCCGGAGGCGAAAGCCCGGCGGAATATGCACGCGCTTTTGCGCGGCTAGAGAACCATTATTTCATCAATGCCGGGTTTTTGCAGGAAGACGGTCAGATCCTGAATCAGGTGGATCGCATCGCCCATATCCCCGGAGTCATCGTGCAAGGGCGCTATGACATGATTTGCCCGCCAGTTTCTGCGTGGAATTTGCACAAGGCGTGGCCTGCGTCACGCCTCAAGATGGTCGGAAAGGCGGGGCATGCGCTGTCAGAGCCGGGGATCACCGCAGAGCTTGTGCAAACCATGGATGGCTTGCGTCAAAACCCCATTCTCGGCACATAGGAAGGCTTCCCGGATTGACGGTGCCGACAGAACCTGCCCCATCCAGCGCCACTGGGCCCATTCCACCTATTCGAGGGTTTATTGGGAACTGGTCTTTACATAGCGGGCTTTGTCGCTAACGTTAGAGAACGTAACCGCTCAGGGGTCATACGGTTTGAGATCTGTCCTAGGGATTATAATCCAACGGCTTTTGCTCGGCGTGCTGACGCTCCTTGTGGTTTCGGTTGTCATCTTTACGGCAGTGAACATGCTGCCCGGGGATTTTGCCCAGGCGATCCTTGGCCAAAGCGCCACACCAGAGGCCATCGCGTCCATTCGTCGTGACCTCGGTTTAGATCAGCCCTTTGTCGCGCGGTATTTCACATGGCTTGGCGGGATGGTGCGTGGTGATCTTGGGATCAGTTTCTCGCAGATGAACTTTGCGTCGAACATGGGGGGCGATCAGCTAAAGACCGTCGCACAGCAGATCGGCCCCAAGTTTCAGAATACGATGTTTCTGGCGACCGTGACGGCGTCGATTGCTGTGCCCGTGTCGATCATGTTGGGCATTCTTGCTGCGCTTTATCGCAATTCGGTGTTTGACCGGGTCGCGAATATTACCACGCTGACCTCGATTTCCAGTCCCGAGTTTTTTCTGGCCTATATCCTTATCCTCTTTCTGGCCGTGTTGAACCCGATCCTGCCATCTCTGTCGAATATCTTCGAGGGGATGAGTTTCGGCGAGCGTCTGGAAAAGACGCTGCTGCCCGCGCTGACGCTGACGCTGGTGGTGACGGCCCATATGATGCGGATGACGCGCGCGGCGATCATCAACCTGCTCGCCTCGCCTTATATCGAGATGGCGCGGCTTAAGGGGCTTAGCCCGATGCGGGTGATCGTAAAGCACGCCCTGCCCAACGCGTTGGCCCCGATCATCAACGTGATCGCGCTGAACCTTGCCTATTTGATCACCGGCGTTGTGGTGATCGAGGTGGTCTTTGTCTACCCCGGTATCGGCCAGTTTTTTGTCGATAGCGTCAAGATTCGCGACATCCCTGTGGTGCAGGCCTGCTGCCTGATCTTTGCCACCGCCTATATCCTGCTGAACCTGACGGCGGACATCATGTCTATCCTGTCTAACCCTCGTCTGAGGCACCCGAAATGAGCGCTTGGATGTGGATCGTTGTTTATCTGGTCGTGATTGCGGCGCTTGGCTGGGTTTTTCGTTTTGCCGGGCAACAGGCCACCGGAAACAAGCCGTTCTTTCGCGATATGCCTTATGGCGTGGCGTTCGGGTATATTCTGGGTGTTGCGGTTCTGGGGTGGATCATCTGGACCTACATCTATGCGCGCACCTCAGACGACCCGACGGTGATTGCGAAATACTTTTTCTTCCGCGTGGCGGTCGAGTGGTTCATCCTCTTTACAATCGCTGCCTATCTGTTTCGCCTGCTCGGGCGGTATGCGGGCACAAGGGTGACGCGCAAACTGTTCCGATCCATGCCGCTGACGGCCGCGTTCGGTATTCTGACCATCATCGTCTACGCGATCTTTGCCGTCTTTGCGCAATGGATCGCACCGCATGGACAGGAACAGATCTTTGCGCAGGCCAATATTATCGCAGGCGGCGATCCCGCGCTGGGCGGCAATCCGGACTTTCCGCTGGGCACAGATCAGATCGGTCGCGATATCCTAAGCCGCTTGATCTACGGCGCGCAGAACACGGTCGGAATTGCTTTCATCACGACGCTTCTGGCGTTTCTGCTGGGTGGCTCGCTTGGGTTTTTGGCGGCGACCTTGGGTGGCTGGCTGGACCAGTTGCTGAGCCGTGCGGTCGATGTGCTGATGGCGATCCCCTCGCTGATCTTCGCCCTGTTGCTGATGACAATTGCAAGCGTCTGGGCGTCCACTCTTGGGGTGCCGCTTACGATCTTTATGGTTCTCATTATCGCCGTCATCGATAGTACACGCGTGTTTCGCCTCGCGCGCGCCGTTGGCAGCAATATCGTCGTGATGGATTACATCGAGGCGGCCAAGCTGCGCGGCGAGGGCCTGACCTATCTGATCTTTCGCGAGATCCTGCCAAATGCGACCGCGCCCCTGCTGGCCGAGTTCGGTCTGCGCTTTTGCTTTGTGTTCCTCACGATTGCCTCTCTGTCGTTCCTTGGTGTCGGGATCCAGCCGCCGCTGGCGGACTGGGGCACAATGGTGCGCGATCTGTCGGCCTTCATCAATTATGCCAGCTTTGCCCCACAAGCGGCCTCGACCCCCTTGTTGGCCGCGGGTGCGATTGCCTTGCTGACGATCGCGGTCAACTTTGTGGTGGACTGGATGCTGCATAAATCCTCGGGGCTGAAAGAATGAGCGATCTTCTCGAAATCAAGGATCTGTGGATCGAAGGTCGGTCTGACGAGGTCTGGAACCCGATCATCAATGGCGCCAGCCTGTCTTTGAAAAAGGGCGAGGTGCTGGGTCTGATTGGCGAATCCGGGGCGGGCAAATCAACGCTTGGCCTTGCCGCGATGGGATTTACCCGTGACGGCGTTCGGATTTCCAGTGGCAGCGTCGTGTTTGATGGGATCGACCTGATCAATGCCTCGGCGGCGGAAAAGCGCGATCTTTTGGGTAAGCGGATCGCTTATGTGGCGCAATCCGCCGCAGCATCGTTCAACCCGGCGCATAAGCTGATCGACCAGCACACCGAAGCGCCGGTGCAGCATCACGTCAGCAGCAGGTCCGACAGTGTCGAGGACGGGATAGAGCTATATCGTCGTCTGCGTTTGCCCAATCCGGAGGAAATCGGGTTTCGCTATCCGCATCAGGTTTCGGGTGGTCAATTGCAGCGCGCTATGACGGCGATGGCCATGTCGTGCCGTCCCGACCTGATTATCTTTGACGAACCGACAACTGCGCTGGATGTGACCACGCAGATCGAAGTGCTGGCCAGTATCCGCGATATCGTCGAGCAATTTGACACCGCCGCGATCTATATCACCCATGATCTTGCGGTCGTGGCGCAGATGGCGGATCGGATCAAGGTCTTGCTGAAGGGCGATGAGGTCGAAGAGAGCGACACGCGCGAGATGCTGACCAGTCCGAAAGAGGAATACACCAAAAGCCTTTGGGCTGTGCGCAGTTTCGAACGCCCTGCCAAAGCCAAGGTGCCAGGCGATGCGGTGCCGATTGTGCGGGTCAAGAATGTGACCGCCGCCTATGGCAAGGTTGTCGTGCTGCATGATATCAGCTTTGATATTCACGCGGGGCGCACGGTCGCTGTGGTCGGCGAGTCGGGGTCTGGCAAATCCACTGCGGCGCGGTGCATCACCGGGCTTTTGCCGCCAAGTGAGGGCGTGATCGAGTTCGAAGGCGAGCCGATGCCTCTGGACTATCGCAAGCGCACCAAGATGCAGTTGCGACAGGCGCAGATGATCTATCAGATGGCCGATACCGCGCTGAACCCGCGCAAAAGCATTGGCGAGATTATCGGACGTCCGATCGAATTCTACATGGGTCTGCGTGGCGCGAAAAAGCGCGAACGTGTGCGTGAGTTGCTGAACGAGATAGAGCTTGAACCAGATCAATATATCGACCGTTTGCCGTCCGAACTGTCCGGTGGCCAGAAACAGCGCATCGGCATTGCTCGCGCGCTGGCAGCAGAACCGAAATTCATCATCTGCGACGAGGTCACCAGCGCGCTGGACCAATTGGTTGCCGAAGGTATTCTGCGGCTTCTCGCGCGGTTGCAGGACACGCTTGGGCTAAGCTATATGTTCATCACTCATGACTTGGCGACAGTGCGCGCTATTTCGGATGAGGTTGTGGTGATGAAAGATGGTCGTGTGGTTGAACAGGGTAGCAAGGTCGAAATGTTCAAACCGCCGCATCATCCCTACACAGATCTCTTGCTAAGCTCGGTGCCAGAGATGGATCCGGATTGGCTTACAAATCTACTGGCAGAACGCGGAGTTGATAACATCGGCGATGCTGCTGTTGATAAGATGTAGAACGAATCGCATATAATCAGCTGTAATTGCGACCGGGGTAACCCGTTTCAAAAACGACAACAGGGAGACTAACATGACACAAATCAGCAGACGCGGCCTTTTAAAGACCGGTGTTGCCGCCGGTGTTCTGGCCGCAACCGGCGCTCGCGCTGGCAGCCATTCGATGGCAAAAAAGGGTGGCCGCTTGCGGGCTGGTATTTCCGGCGCAAACACATCCGATAGCTGGGATGGCCGCACGCATTCTGACCTTTACATGATCGCCTGTGCTCAGGGTGCCGTGTTTGATTCACTGACCGAAGTGGCGCCTGACGGATCGCTCAAAGGCGAATTGGCCGAAAGCTGGGAAGCAAGCCCGGATGCGAAAGTCTGGACGATCAACCTGCGGACGGGCGTGACCTTTCACAACGGCAAATCCTTTGGCGCTGACGATGTAATCGAGTCGTTGCAGATGCACACGACAGAAGATTCAAAATCCGCCGCCAAGCCAATCGTCTCTGCGATCAGTGAGATGAAGAAGATCACCGATCATCAGGTGCAATTCACGCTGGAGGCTGGCAACGCCGACTTCCCCTATCTGATGTCCGACTATCATATCCTGATGTATCCTGCGGGTCAGATTGACGAAGCCATCGCAAACGGGATCGGAACGGGTCTCTATCAGGTCCAAAGCTTTGAGCCCGGCGTGCGCATGGTCGCAACCCGCTATCCGAACCACTACAAAGGCGATGATGCCGGTTTCTTTGACGAGATCGAATATATCGCCATCAACGACAACAACGCACGGATGAACGCGCTGCTGACGGGTCAGGTGGATGCGGTCAACCGGATCGACTTCAAGACCGAGGCCCTGCTGCGCGCGAACCCGAATACGGTCATTCAGGAAGTCACTGGCAACCAGCATTATACCTTGCCAATGCTGTCCAAAATCGCGCCTTTTGACAATCTGAATGTGCGCCGGGCGTTGAAATACGCGATCAACCGTCAGGAACTTGTTGACAAGATCCTTCTTGGCCACGGTCAGGTTGGTAATGACTCTCCGATCGGTCCTGCGAACCAGTATTATGCTGGCGATATGGAGCAACTGACCTACGATCCGGACAAGGCCAAGTTCTATATGAAAGAGGCCGGAATGGACTCTATCGACATTGACCTCAGCGCGTCCAGTGCCGCGTTCGAGGGTGCTGTCGATGCGGCTCAATTGTTCCAGTCGTCCGCGAAAGCGGCTGGTATCAACATCAACGTGGTGCAGGAACCTGCTGATGGATATTGGTCGAACGTCTGGCTGAAAAAGCCATTCTGCGCCAGCTATTGGTCAGGTCGTGCGACCGAGGACTGGATGTTCTCGACAGCCTACGAGGCCGGTGCCCCGTGGAATGATTCGAATTGGGATCAACCACGCTTCCAAGAGTTGCTGTTGACCGCTCGTGCCGAGTTGGACAGCGGCAAGCGTGCAACCCAGTACCGCGAGATGCAGGAAATCCTGCGGACCGACGGTGCCGTAATCATCCCGATGTTTGCCAACTATGTTCAGGGGCTTAGCACCAAAGTCGGAACGCCCGAGAAAATCGGCAACCTCTGGCAGATGGACAACGGTCGTATGGCAGAACGCTGGTGGTTCTCATAATTTAACCTCTGAGAGGTTTGGAAACGCCCTGCCAATTGGCGGGGCGTTTTCGTGTTTAAAGCAATGGTTTTGCAGGGATCTGACCAAGGTAGAGCAAAGGATATGGGGATGAGTGACGAGGGACACAGGCTGGACCCACAGGACTGGGCAGCCTATCGCGCGGATTTTCATAAGTTGCTGGATCAATGCGTTGACCGGATGCAGGCGGCCCGCGATCTGCCGTGGCAACCTGTACCTGCCGATCTGAGTGACCGCATTGCCATGGGGCAGGGCGGGGATGTGATGCAGCGCATGGTCACCGACATCATGCCCTATGCCACCGGCAACACGCATCCGCGGTTCTTTGGTTGGGTCCATGGCACTGGACAGGCCATCTCTGTCGCCGCCGAACTCGTTGCGGCCACAATGAACAGCAATCTTGGCGGGCGAGATCACGGGGCTGTCGAGGTAGAGCGGACCGTGATTGAATGGCTGTGTGATGTTGCGGGTCTGCCAGAACAGGCGTTCGGCATCCTCACCAGTGGCACATCGCAGGCGACAATCCTTGCACTCACAGCGGCACGGTTCCGCGCCTTTGGCGATGTGCGCAAGACCGGAATCGCCGGATTGCCCCGGATGCGGGTCTATATGGCCGAGGGCGCGCATTCCTGTATTCCCGGTGCTCTGGAAATCATGGGTCACGGGACGGATGCCGTGTTCAAGGTTGCCCTGACGCCAGCGGGCCATATAGATCTGGATTGCCTCGCTGCGGCAGTTGATCTGGATCACAGTGAAGGGATCTATCCGCTTGCCGTTGTCGGTACAGCCGGATCGGTCAACACAGGCACCTTTGATCCGTTCGAGCGTCTTGCGGATTTCTGTGAAACGCGGGGGATCTGGTTGCACGCCGATGCGGCCTTTGGCTTTTGGACGCTGCTGGCAGAGGAGCCTTGGCGTCACCTGTCCAGAGGCATTCATCGTGCGCAATCCATCGCGACGGATTTTCACAAATGGATCGGTGTGCCTTATGATTGCGGGGCCTGTCTGATCTCTGACCGCGACCTGCATCGCCGTACGTTTTCCTCACGCCCGGAATACCTCGCTAGCCAGGCCTCTGGTCTTGCGGGGGGCGATCTGTGGTTCTGCGATTATGGCGTTGAATTGTCGCGTGGGTTCAAGGCGCTCAAGGTCTGGGCCGCTGTCGAGTCGCTGGGCACGCAGGCGCTGGGCGCGTCGATCAGCGACAACTGTCGGCAGGCCGCGTTGATGGGCGAACTGGCGCAAGCCTCTGACCTGCTTGACCTTGCGCTGCCTGTCGTTTCCAACCTTTGCTGCTTTAGCCCCCGCCACGGCACCGCCGCCGACATCGCCGCAAAACTGCAACTGAGTGGAGAGGCCGTGTTTTCCACCACCACCCTCAACGGCCAGTCCTGCCTGCGCGCCGCCATCGTGAACCACCGCACCACCAGCGACGACATCCGACTGGCCATGGCAGCGGTAGAGCGAGAGGTGCGGAACGTAGCAACAGCCATTTAGGTTGACGCTAGCAAACAAGTAGTAAAACTCACTACATAATGTCACAATTAGCATGTCCAAGCACAAAATCATGTGGACAGAGTCTAAAAAAGACTCGACTCATCTTGTTCCTGTGGGTAATTGAAAGGTGTCCGCGAAGGTTGAAGCACGCGGGTAATTACTCACCCCCCATTTTGAGAGTGTGCGTCTCAGGCGAGGGTTTGGT
>CALGTJ010000769.1 GCA_937901435.1 uncultured Rhodobacter sp.
GGCGGCACGGCGGGCCACCGAGACACGCAGATAAGTGGCCTCTAAAACGTCATAGTCGATCTCATTAAACCGCGCGTCCTCTACCGGATCCGGCGCAAGATCGTGGTTCAGAACCGCCTGCGTCGTCTCGCGGTGACGACGTAGCGAGCCGCGGAACACCCGGTCAAAGCGCAGGTCATGGGCCCGGAAATACTGTGCCAACCAATCCGATTGCTGATGGCCAAGGGGGCTGAGTTTGTCATAATCCTCAGCCCCGAAACTGGCCTGCGCGTGGCGCACCAGAACGATGCGATCCATTTAGCTGCCTTGGTTGGTATAGCGTCGCAGTTCGGCCCGCGCGACCTGTCGGCGGTGGACCGCATCAGGCCCATCGGCCTGACGCAGGGTGCGCACATGGGTCCACATATAGGCCAGCGGCGTGTCCTGACTGATGCCCATCGCGCCGTACATCTGCATTGCCTCGTCGATGACCTTCAGCGCCATCAGCGGGGCCACAACCTTGATCTGAGAGATCCACGGCTGCGCCTCTCGCACGCCGGCGGTGTCCATCATCCACGCCGCCTTGAGGCACAGCAAACGCGCCTGTTCGATCTCCATCCGGGCGTTGGCGATGATGTCGTAATTCGCGCCCAGATCAGCCAGCTTGCGCCCGAAAGCCTCGCGCGCCAAGGACCGGCGGCACATGGATTCAAGCGCGCGTTCGGCCTGCCCGATGGCGCGCATGCAATGGTGGATGCGACCGGGTCCAAGACGGCCCTGCGCCACTTCGAACCCACGCCCGCGCCCCAGCACGAGGTCCTCGGCGGGGATGCGCACATTTGTAAATCGGATGTGCATATGCCCGTGCGGCGCGTCGTCATTGCCAAAGACCTGCATCGGGCGCAGCACCTCGATCCCCGGCGTTCCGGCGGGGACCAGAAACATGGAATGGCGGCTGTGTTTGGCCGCATCCGGGTCGGTGCAGGTCATCACGATGTAGATCTTGGTGCGCGGATCGCCTGCCCCGCTGGCCCACCATTTTTCACCGTTCAGAACCCAGTGATCGCCGTCCTGTTCAGCGCGCAGCGAGATATTCGTGGCGTCCGAACTGGCCTGATCGGGTTCCGTCATCAGATAGGCAGAGCGGATCTCACCGTTCAACAGCGGCTTTAACCAGCGGTCCTTGTGCGCCTGCGTGCCGTAGCGCTCGAACACCTCCATATTGCCTGTGTCAGGCGCAGAGCAGTTGAACACCTCGGCCGCGATGCTGACCTTGCCCATTTCCTCGGCCAGATAGGCATATTCCACGGTGGTCAGCCCATAGCCCTTTTCGCTGTCGGTCAGCCAGAAATTCCACAGGCCGCGTTTCTTGGCCTCGGCCTTTAGCCCGTCGATGATTTCAAGCTGGCGCTCGGTGTGCTGAAAACGGTCACCAGAGGGGTGCTTGCCCACCTCGGCGTGGTATTCGGCGTCCAGCGGTTCGATGTCTTCCTCGATCATCCGGCGCACCGCCTCGATCAGCGGGCGGACGCGGTCGGTAATACCTAGATCCATGGGGTTTCCTTATCTATTCGTACGTTACGTAAAATCGGCCGACAGCATGCGCCCGGCCTCAAGATATTCCGCCTCGATCCGGTTGACCAGATCCGCGACAGAGCCGATCGCTTTGACCGCGCCGATCCCTTGGCCAGAGCCCCAGATTTCCTTCCACGCCTTGGGCTTGGACGATCCGGTGTCGAAGTTCATCGAGTCCGGCGTGGCCTCTGGCAGGTTGTCCGGGTCCATGCCAGCGTTCACGACAGATGTGCGCAGGTAGTTGCCCGACACGCCGGTGAACAGCGAAGATGTGATGATATCCGACGCGCTGCCGTCCACGATGGCTTGTTTATAGCCCGCAACGGCGTTGGCTTCTGTCGTGGCAATAAAGGGCGAGCCGATATAGCCAAGGTCGGCCCCCAAGGCGCGCGCGGCCAGCAGGGATTGCCCTGTCGCGATGGCCCCCGACAGCAACAAAGGCCCGGTGAACCACTCGCGGATCTCGCGGATCAGGGCGAAAGGCGATTGTGTGCCCGCATGCCCCCCCGCCCCGGCGGCGACGGCAATCAGACCATCGGCCCCCTTGTCTATCGCCTTTTTGGCAAAGAAATTGTTGATGATATCGTGCAAGGCGATCCCGCCACAGTCATGGGCGGCCTCGTTCACCTCGACCCGCGCGCCCAGCGAGGTGATCCAGATCGGCACCTTGTGGCGGTGGCAAATCTCGATGTCGCGTTCCAGCCGGGCGTTGGATCTGTGCACGATCTGGTTGACCGCAAAGGGGGCGGCGGGGCGGTCGGGGTTGGCCTGATTGTGACGGTCCAACTCTTCGCGGATCTCGGTCAGCCATGTGTCCAGCAAGGGTCGCTCGCCCTCGGCCTCGCGCGCATTCAACGCCGGAAAGCTGCCGATGATCCCGGCCTTGCACTGGGCGATGACAAGTTTGGGCACCGAAATGATGAACAGAGGCGAGGCAACGGCAGGAATGCGCAACCCCCGCAAAGCAGCAGGCAAATGGGCGTCGTGATGCGCCATCAAAGAACCTCGAAAAGGCCAGCCGCGCCCATGCCGCCCCCGACACACATCGTGCAGACCACATAGCGCGCGCCGCGTCGTTTGCCCTCGATCAGGGCGTGCCCGACCATGCGCGCACCAGACATGCCATAAGGGTGGCCGATCGAGATCGCCCCACCATTCACGTTCAGCAACTCGTCGGGAATGCCAAGCTGATCGCGGCAGTAAAGCACCTGCACGGCGAAGGCCTCGTTCAGCTCCCACAGGCCAATGTCGTCCATTTTCAGCCCGTGCAGGTTCAGCAGCTTGGGCACCGCATGAACGGGACCGATGCCCATCTCGTCCGGGTCCAGCCCGCAAGAGACTACGCCCACGTAGCGCCCCAAAGGCGCAAGTCCGCGCTTTTCGGCCTCGCGTTCCTCCATCACCACGGCGGCAGAGGCCCCATCCGACAATTGGCTGGCGTTGCCTGCGGTGATGAACCTGCCCTCTGCGATGGCAATGCCGCCCTTGAACACGGGTTGCAGGGAATTCAGCCCCTCCAGCGTAGTTGACGGGCGGTTGCCCTCGTCCTTGTCCAGCGTGATTTCGACGTCTGAAATTTCTTTGGTCTCGCGGTCCTGCACCTTCATCACAGTGCTGACCGGCACGATCTCGTCATCAAAACGGCCCGCCTCTTGGGCGGCGGCGGTACGATGCTGGCTTTGCAGCGCGTACAGATCCTGCGCCTCGCGGCTGACACCATAGCGCGCGGCGACGGTTTCGGCGGTTTCCAGCATCGACATGTAGATATCCGGGCGATGGATCTTGAACCACGGATCCGGCCCAAGGCGCATCTCGGGCGTCTGCACAAGGCTGACCGATTCCACGCCGCCCCCCACGGCAATCTGCAAACCGTCCACGATGACCTGCCGCGCAGCGGCCGCAATCGCCATCATGCCAGAGGCGCATTGCCGGTCCATCGACATGCCCGCCACAGAGGTCGGCAGCCCCGCGCGCAGCGCACACTGGCGCGCGATATTGGGGCTTTGCGCGCCCTGTTGCAGGGCCGCGCCAAACAGCACATCCTCGACCTCTGCGCCCTCAAT
>CALGTJ010000770.1 GCA_937901435.1 uncultured Rhodobacter sp.
CTGGCGCTGGCCTTTGGCCTTGTCGATGCGGTCCTGCCCGCTGACGAATTGGCCGCCTATATGCAAAGCCTTAGCGCAGACACGCTTGCCGCAGCCCCGTCGCATGTTGCGGCGATCAAATCGATGATTCCGGCCAATCTGTGATCCATCCACTGCTTTAATCGAATTTCTTGCGACGCCCGCCCTTGCTGGGGGACAGAAACTCTGGCGGGCGTTTAGACACCCACTCGGCGAATTTTTCCAGTTTCGGATGGGCGCGCAGGGCCTCGATGGTGTTGAAATTCCGCGCGATCTCTGCCTCGCTCAGGGTCGCGTGGATTTCCTTGTGACAAATTTCATGCAGCAAGACCGTCGGCCCCTTCTTTCCCCCTTTTGAGCGCGGGATCAGATGGTGCAGCGACTGCGCCACATCTGGCGGAATCGGGCGCGTGCAAAACGGGCAAACCGGGATTTCAGGCATCTCTGTCACAGGGTCTCCTTGTCTCATGGTCCGAACAGTGCCACAGGATGACGCAATTCACGCAATCCGCAAGGTGTATCATGGACGGCCAACCAGAGTTCATCACGACCGCCTTGGGCTATGCGCAGCAAGGCTGGGATATTGCCGCCAGCTGGCTGCTAAGCCCTGCCGCATGGTCACAGTTCATCCTGCTGATCGTCGCCTTTGGGCTGGCGTGGCTGGTCAATCGCCGCCTGATGCCCCTGCTTGCACGGATTTTGACCCCGCCTGAAGGCAGAGAGGGTATCGTCGCCGCCGCCCGCCGTTTCATGCTGATGTTTCTACCGATCCTGCTGCCGCTGCTAGCCTATGGCTTTACCGCCATCGGCGAACAGATCGTCCGGTCGATCTTTGATTCCGGCGCGGTGATCGCCTTTGGCAAGCGCATCTTTTTCTTTCTCGCCGCCCGCGCGATTGCGCGTGATATCCTGACCGAACCCTTCCTGCGTGTCTTGGGTAAATTCGTCCTGATCCCTGTCGCGGCCCTTTATGCGCTTGGCCTGCTTGATCTGGTCGCGGGTCAGCTAGAGGCCACAGTTGTCCCGCTGGGCAATCTGTCGTTCGATCTGCTTTGGCTGGTGAAATTCGTCGTGGTCGGGGCCATCATCTTTTGGCTTGGCAGTTGGTCGAACCGCCAATCCTCGACCTACATCTCAGGCCAACACGACCTGCGCCCCGGCACGCGGCAACTGGCGGGCAAAGCCGCCGAGATCGCAATCTTTGGCGCCGCGTTCCTTGTGTTGATGAACATCATGGGGATCTCGCTGACCTCGCTTGCTGTTTTGGGTGGCGCGATTGGTGTCGGCCTTGGCTTTGGCCTGCAAAAAATCGCTGCGAACTTTATCTCTGGCGTGATCCTGCTGCTGGAAGGGCAGGCGACCGTCGGCGATTATGTCGAACTGGACGGAGGCGAGGCGGGCACGATCATCAAGACCACTGCCCGCGCGATGATCCTTGAAACCTTTGACGGGCGCTGGATCGTGGTGCCGAACGAAGATTTTATCACGACGCGGGTGGTCAATTACTCTGACAGCGGCTCTGCCAACCGCTATGAGGCGGCGTTTTCGGTCGGCTATGACACGGATATCAATCTGGTCCCCGACATCATCGAAACCGCCGTCGCGACCCTGCCAGAGGTGCTGTCCGACCCATATCCCCCCGATTGCGAGTTACGCGGTTTTGGCGAGTCCGGTGTGGATTTTGCTCTGGAATTCTGGGTGAATGGCATTGATGACGGCAAACATAAATACACCAGCCAAGTGCTGTTTGCGATCTGGAACGCCTTGAAAGACAACAATATAGAGATCCCCTATCCTCATCGCGTCCTGCACATCAAGGACGACCGAACTGCCTGATGCCCTTATCATAGGCGCAGGCCCCGCTGGGCTGATGGCGGCAGAAGAACTGGCGCGCGCCGGGCATTGCGTGCAGATCGCAGAGGCCAAGCCCTCTGTCGGGCGCAAGTTTCTGATGGCTGGGAAATCCGGGCTGAACCTGACCAAGGACGAGGGGGGCGAGGCCTTTCTGTCGGCCTATGGCGAGGCGGCTGCGCCTTTGCGCCCGATGTTGGACGCTTTCGGGCCTGAGGACGTTCAGGACTGGGCGCGCGCCTTGGGCCAAGAGGTGTTTACGGGCAGTTCCGGGCGGGTTTTCCCAAAGGTGATGAAGGCCTCGCCGCTACTGCGCGCGTGGATGACCCGGCTTGGGGATATGGGGGTGCAGGTCAACACCCGCTGGCGCTGGATCGGGTTTGACGGCACTGGTTCAAACGTGCCGGGGTTTGCCTTTGACACGCCTGAGGGCGCGCAAACCCTGACCCCTGATGTGACAGTGCTGGCCCTTGGCGGGGCAAGCTGGGCGCGACTTGGCTCTGACGGCGCGTGGGCGCCTTGGCTGGTATCCAAAGGCGTGGGGCTGGCCGCGTTTCAGGGGGCAAATGTGGGCTTGTGCGTGGCGTGGTCCGACCACATGACCCGCCATTTTGGCGCGCCGATCAAAGGCGTCACCCTAAGCGCGGGGCAGACCAGCACCCAAGGCGAATTCGTCATCTCTGCGCAGGGGCTCGAAGGCGGCGTGATCTATATGCTCAGCAAACCCCTGCGTGAGGGTGCGACGCTGCATCTTGACCTGCTCCCCAAACGCAGCCTGCAAGAGATCGAGGTGCAACTGGCCCGCTGCCGTGGCAAGACGACCCTCGCTAACCACCTGCGCAAGGTGCTAAAACTGGACCCGGCGAAACTAGCGCTGCTGCAAGAATTCGGACGGCCCCTGCCAGAGGGGAACGCGCTCGCCAAGCTCTTGAAAACCCTCCCCATCTCCCACCAAGGTCCGCGTCCCATGGATCAGGCAATCTCAACCGCGGGCGGCGTCGCTTGGGATGCCCTTACCGAAGGTCTGATGCTGAAACCCTTGCCGGGTGTCTTTGTTGCAGGCGAAATGATCGACTGGGAGGCCCCGACTGGCGGCTATCTTTTGACCGCTTGTCTCGCCACTGGGCGCTGGGCTGGACAGCGCGCGGCGCACCACATCGCAGAGATGCGCGACACTCAAGCCTAAGCGCCAAACGCACAATAGAGCGTGCCGCAGGCACTCAATTTGGTCAGAGTTGGTTACAGGGACCAATCGATCAGCGGACCTGCCGGAATAATCCCCAAGGGATTGCGCAGCTCTGAGGGCGAGAAATACCCCTGTTTGTAGATCGCGAAATCCACTGTTTCTGCAATGCCCGGCAGCGCATAGATGCGGCGCGCATAGGCCCAGAGGTTTGGATAGTCGATCAGACGGCGTATGTTGCATTTGAACGCATAGTGATAGGCCACATCAAACCGCGCCAGCGTCGGGAACAGCCTCAGATCCGCCTCTGTCAGAACGCCTCCCGTCAGATATTCGGTCTCGCCCAGTTGCACCTCGATCCGGTCAAGTGCTGCGAAAACATCTGTGACAGCTAGGTCATAGGCCTCTTGCGTCGTGGCAAAGCCCGCCCGGTACACCCCGTTGTTCAGCGCCTGATAAATGATCTTGTTCCACTCTTCGATCAGCGGCGTATTGCCCGCAGGCCATAGGTCTGGCCCGCGCCCAAAAGACCCGAACATGCGCAGAATATCGGCGGATTCATTAGACACGATCTGGCTGGTCTTGCGATCCCACAGCACTGGAACCGTGACGCGTCCGGTGAATCCGGGCTGCTGATAGGCGTAGACCTCGTGCAGCGATTTCACGCCAAGGCATTCGTCGCTGTACGGCCCCTCGCCGTCGAAAATCCATCCCTGATCGCTGCGACGGGGGCGGGCATAGGCGACGCTGATCACATCCTTCAACCCCATCACTGACCGCGCCAGCAATGCGCGATGTGCCCATGGGCAGTTCCATGCCGCATAAAGATGATAGCGCTCTGGCTCTGGCGTAAAATCACCGTCCAGCGTGATCCAATGGCGGATTGCCGAGGCGGCGCGGTGAAATTCGCCGCCCAAAGAACCGTCCAAAGAACTGTCTGGCCGTGGGTCCTCGATATGGTAGGTCCCTTTGATCATCACGCCCATTGCGTCGTTTCCTTTTCTGCGTTTGCTGTCGTTACCCGCCGTGTTCGTCAATAAAGCGTTGGGAAAATGTTCGATATGGGCCAGCCCTCTGTGACATTCACAGACTATTCACAACATATTGTGGCATCCCCTAAATTAAGCCTTTACAGAGCGAATCACACAGGTCACGATATGTTGTAGGAACGGTGGCATAGATCGCCGCACCTAGAGCAGGCAGCTATTTCTAGCGTGGATCATCGTGCTGGAAACAACAGGAAATGAGGCCGGGCATGTCACTTTCAGAGCAGTTTGAATCGGATGACGTGCATCCGATTGATATCGTTGAGCATATTGCAGCGCACCACGATTGGGATTTTGATCGTGTCGCCGATGACCAGATCGCTATGGCGGTCGTGGGCCAGTGGCGCACCTATTCGATCACCTTGGCATGGTCGGGCTATGACGAAATGCTGCGCCTGATTTGCACCTTCGAGATGGAGCCTCCCGAAGAAAAGCTGCCCCTTATTTACGAGACGCTGAACCGCACCAATGACATGTGCTGGGCCGGTGGTTTCACCTATTGGGCCGAACAGCGGCTGATGGTCTATCGCTATGGGCTGGTCCTGACCGGCGGGCAGATGGCCGGACCGGAACAGATCGACGGGTTGATCAAGTCGGCTGTGACTGCGTCAGAGAGGTTTTATCCGGCATTCCAACTGGTTGCATGGGGGGATCAGACCCCCGCGCAGGCCATGAATGTCGCGATAGCAGAAGCATACGGGCGCGCGTGAACGCCTGATCCTATCGAGCATCTAAATCTTCAGCCCGGTCCCTTGTGGGCCGGGTTTTTTCTTGCGCATCCACCTTGCGCACATTGCGCGGCCATTGCTGGATAACTACGGTATGCAAAAGTGAAATGAGGGCTGTTATGGCACTAAAGACAGTTATATCGCGCGGTTTGGTTCTGCTGGGCTGCGGCAAGATGGGGTCGGCCATGCTGGCAGGCTGGCTGAAACAGGGCGTGCCGCCGACGTCGGTCTGGGTCATGGACCCCGCGCCATCGGACTGGCTACAAGGGCTTGGCGTGCATCTGAACACAGGTCTGCCCGCAGATCCGGCCATTGTTCTCGTCGCGGTCAAACCGCAAATGATGGCAGAGGCCTTGCCCGCGCTGACGGCTTTGGGCAATGGCGGGACGATCTTTTTATCGGTGGCGGCGGGCACGCCGATTGCAGCGTTCGAGGCGGTGCTGGGGGATAAGACACCTCTGATCCGTGCGATGCCCAACACACCTGCGGCGATTTCCAAGGGGATCACGGCGATCATCGGCAATGCTCATGCGGATGCGGGGGCGATGGACCTTGCAGAGGCGCTATTGTCGGCGGTGGGACAGGTGGTGCGCTTGGCCGAAGAAAGCCAGATGGATGCGGTCACGGCTGTGTCCGGCTCTGGTCCAGCCTATGTGTTTCACCTGATCGAAACATTGGCCGCAGCGGGCGAGGCGCAAGGATTGCCTGCCGATCTGGCGCTGCATCTGGCAAAGGCGACGGTGGCGGGCGCTGGCGCTTTGGCGGAGGCCGCAGAAGAAAGCCCGTCGCAATTGCGCGTGAACGTCACCAGTCCGGGTGGCACGACGGCGGCGGCCTTGGGCGTCTTGATGGACGAAACCACGGGTTTCCCCCCGCTCTTGCGCAAGGGCGTGGCAGCGGCGGCGGATCGGTCGCGCGAATTGGCGGGCTAAGAATGACGGATCTGAGTTTTGACGAGTTTCTAAAGGTCGACATTCGTGTCGGGCAGATCATCCGCGCTGAACCTTACCCAGAGGCGCGCAAACCCGCGATCAAGCTTTGGGTCGATTTTGGCCCCGACATTGGCGAGCGTAAAAGTTCTGCCCAGATAACCGCGCATTACAGCCCCGAGGATCTGCCGGGCAAGCGCGTGATGGGGGTCGTCAACTTTCCCCCACGCCAAATCGGTAAATTCATGTCAGAGGTTCTGATCCTTGGCGTGCCGGATGAGGCGGGCGAGGTGGTCTTGCTGACCCCGGACAAGGCTGTGCCGATTGGCGGGCGGATGTATTAAACCTTTACGGTCTCTCCCATCGCTTGTCGCCAGTGACGACGACAGAGCGAGACATAGGTCTCGTTGCCGCCAATCTGGATCTGTTTGCCGTCGCTAAGCGGTTTGCCATCTGGCCCCATGCGAACGACCATCGTCGCCTTTTTGCCGCAATGACAGATTGTGCGGGCCTCTCGCATTTCGTCCGCAAGCGCAAGCAAGGCGGCAGAGCCGGGGAATAACTCTCCGCGAAAATCGACGCGCAGGCCGTAACACATGATTGGGACGCCCAGATCATCCACCGCGCGGGCCAGTTGCCAGACTTGCTCTTTCTCTAAAAACTGCGCCTCGTCGATGAAAATACAGTCAACCCGCCCCTCGGCCAGGCGATTTTGTATTTTGGTTAACAGATCTTCACTCGGTGCAAACAGGTCCGCCTCATCCGCGATGCCGATGCGCGAGGCGATCCGCCCATGCCCGGCCCGGTTGTCCAGTCGCGCGGTCAAAAGATAGGTCGCCATCCCGCGTTCGCGGTAATTATAGGACGCCTGAAGCAGCAAAGTAGACTTGCCCGCATTCATAGTTGAGTAGTGAAAATAAAGCTTTGCCATGGTTTGGCGTATGTGCCCGCCTGATCCGCGATGTTCAAGATCCATATGCCGCAAAAGTGACGGGTTCGCCGCAGTCATCGGACATGGCCGATGTCATTGCCCTACCTCAGGCAATCTGCGACGAACCCTAACCAAACCGGTATTGGTGGCACCGGAACTCTTATTGCCCGAACAGTCCGGGTACATTAGTTAATGACAAGTGGTCGCATGATCATTAAGGGGAAAATAGTTTGCGGGCTCCACCCGTGATGTTTGAACTCACTGGAGCGTCATGAATGGCAGTGTTTGCGCGTTATCTGAAAAAGCACACAGAGACCCTCGTCAAGGATGTTGGCCTAGAGGCAGCCTGTGCGTTGACTGGAAAATCCAAGGCGACCCTTGGCAGGTATTATTCGGATTCCGAAGAACACGCTGACCGGTTCATGCCGGTGGATGCGGTTGCCCAGCTCGAAGAAGAGGCCAGTTATCCGCATGTGACCGCTGCTTTGGCGGAATTGCGCGGGATTACCCTGTCCTACGATGGCGCGCGTCGCAACGCGCCAGTGGGTGGGGTGAATGCCGATGTTGTCGCGCTTAGTCAACGGTTTGCGATGCTGATGGGCGAATACACGCAATCCATGGAAGACGGCAAGATCACCATCAACGAGGCAAAGCGGCTATTGCGCGAAACGCTGGAGCTTCAGCGCGTGCTGCTGGACATGAAGCTGCACCTCGAAGAAGAGAGCGTTCACTGAACAGACCGCCATTTCTGTGCCACTCGAAAAGACCCGAAAAGCACCAAGGCTTTTAGGGTCTTTTTGTCAGATGATCCGCTCGACGAACCAAAAGGCCCCCACAGCCGCGATCACAATCGAGGCGGGGATAGAGATCATCCTGCGATACCAAGGCTTGCGCCCGAACCAAAGGCCAACGGTGACAAAGGCGGTCAGGATCACGGCCAACTGCCCCAGTTCCACCCCGATGTTGAAGCCAATCAGGCCAGAGACAAACCGCGCCGGGTTCAGCCCGATTTCCCCCAGAACCGAGGCAAACCCAAGCCCGTGCAATAGGCCAAAGGCAAAAACCACAGCCGTGCGCCACGGCGTTATTGTTTTGTGAAAGACGTTCTCGACCGCTACATAAACGATCGAGGCCGCGATCAACGGTTCCACAATCGAGGCTGGCACGGTCACATAACCAAGGATCGCAAGCGCCAGCGTGACCGTATGGGCGAGCGTAAAGGCGGTCACCTGAAACAACAGTGGTCGCATGTGCATCGAGAAAAAGAACAGCCCCAGCACGAACAGGATATGATCCAGACCCTTGGGCACGATGTGTTCGAACCCGATCACGATGTAGCGGCCAAAGGCAAGCAGCCCGCTTTCTTGTGCGATGGAATCGCGGGGCAGGGGCGCGCTGACCTGACCGTCGATCAGATAGCCGGAATAGACGTCATCGCCGTCCCCGGTCTGGCGGATTACGAGGGGGCCGTATTTTGCGATCCAGCCCACAGTGACCGCCGTGCCGTCGTCGGGCAAGATAGCCGTTAGACGCAGTACGCTGTCGCGCGCCAATTCGATGTCATCGGTTTCCGGGACAGTCACTTGATCTATGTCCGGCGTGATAACG
>CALGTJ010000771.1 GCA_937901435.1 uncultured Rhodobacter sp.
CCCCACGGCGATTGTGACAGGGATTTTCGAAGATAACCTTAAGACATGGCAGGGTCCGTTCGCTTCTGCCCTTGTGTGCCAGGAATTTTACGAAAACGATGCCAGTCGTGGTTTTGTCGGTGGTCTGCAGCTTCAGGCCTTGCGCGGGCAGGGGCCTTTGACCACGGCACTTGGCGGTTATGGCGTGCGTGTCCCTTGGGGAAAGAGCCATGCGCAAACATTCGATGCGCGATTTGGGCGAAGCCTGTCACTGACGGTGACTTGCGACGACTTGCCTGAGGACGCCAACCAGATTGCCCTGCACGACACGAAGCGCGACCGCTTTGGTTTGCCTGTCCCACGGATGATCTACCGCGTGGGTGAGAACAGTCGCAAGATGCTGGCCTTTGGCATTGAGCGCGCAACTGAGGTCTTGCGGGCCGCTGGGGCAGAACAGATTGCGGTGAACCCACTGACACGCAACGCGGGATTTCACCTCATGGGCACGGCACGCATGGGGAGCGATGAAAGTTGCGGCGTGACGGATCAGTTTGGCCGTGTCTTCGGCCTGACCAACCTGTCGATCATCGATGCCTCTACCTTCGTAACTGCCGCCGCCGTAAATCCGACCCCGACCCTTCAGGCGCTGGCGCTGCGCGCGGCAACGGCGATGCGTAACAAATACATCCCTGAAAAGGCAGTCTCATGACAGATCATCATACAGCGTTGTTGGATACACTTTTGCCGGGTGATGGCGCGGATTGGCCTGCCGCCGGGGTGCATGGGCTTGCGGAACGGATGAGTGAGCTTGCCGCCGGCATTCCAGATGGGGACGAGGCGCTTGCGTTTGTTCTGAATGCTTTGCCAGAAGGCTTCCCGGACCTGTCCCCTGAGACGCGCGAAGATGTCCTGCGTGGTGTCGAAGCCGAGATGCCACAGCAGTTCGAGGTCGTCGTCACCGCAGCCTACAATGCCTATTATACCGATCCTGTTGTGCGGGATGTGATCGAACGACTGACCGGATACGAAAATCGCCCGCCGCAACCGGAGGGGTATTCACTTGAACCCTTTGATGAAAGCCTTCTCGACGCTGTCAAGGCGCGTGGGCCAATCTGGCGGCCCGTCGATTGAGTATGACCGGCACCTCGGGTGTCGTGCCCTCCCGGCCGGTTCTGGGCATTCTGGCGATGCTGCTCAACACGCTGACCATTCCGTTTATGGGAGTTGTGATCAAACGTCTTGCCGAAATGGATGTTGGAACTCTGGAGATGTTGGCCCTCAGATCGTGGATCACCTTGGGTCTGCTGCTGCCAATGCTATTTTTCTACGACAATATCCGCGCCGTCAAAGCAGCTGACATCAAAGCGCATGTGGTCCACGCGGGTTTTGCGATTTTCACGATGGCCTGCTTTTATTATGCGTTACGCACGCTGCCGTTGGTCACAGTAACGGCGATCAATTTTACAACACCCATTTTCGCTCTGGTCTTCGCGCGTATCATCTTTGGTGAGAAGGTAGCACCACTTGGATGGGTGGCACTGTTTGTCGGGTTTGGAGGCACTCTTCTTGTGTTGAGGCCGGATTCCAGCGGGATCGGCTTTGATTCACTGGTGGTATTGTTGGGTTCGGCAACGGCAGCAGCAATGAATTTGGCCGTGCGACGTATGCCTGCGCGCAGCACCAATTATGCTGTGCTTTTCTACTTCAGCCTGGGTGGGGCTGTGGTTTATGGCGCGGTGGCCGCTCCGGTGATGACAGTGCCACAACCTGATGAATTGATTTGGCTTGTGACCCTGGCAGCGATTGCGTTGGCCGTACACACCTGCACAACGGTGGCCTACCGTGTTGGGTCTTCGATGTTGATCGGCGCGCTCGACTATACCCGGATCATTTGGGCCGTTCTCATCGGATATGTGTTTCTCGCAGAGATGCCGGACGCGCTGGATGGCGTTGGGTGCTTGCTGATTGTTTTGAGCGGAGTGATCGTTCTTCAACTCGGCACAGCCAAGCGTCCAGACAGACCAATTCAGGCGCATTGAGCATGCTCATGGTGTCCGCCAAAGAACGCATGTCATGCTTTCAAGCGGGAACATCAGCGATCCTGTCCTATGGACGTTGCTGCTTTGAAAAGAAAATTCCTGGCTCGCACAAACACTCGCACACACCCTGGGTCGATCCTCTAGAGAATGCCTTGAGTGGGTTGCCATACATTGCCATCTGGGCCTTCTCCCAGCGTCAAATTCAGCTCGAATTCATACATGTCCGGTCGGTAGAGCGCGCGGATACGTTCCACGGCGCTGCCGTCCTTGTCGCGCACAACGCGCTTGATGCAAAGAAGCGGTGCACCCACGTCGACTTCCAACAATTCTGCGACTGCATAGTTTGCGGCGCTGGCCGAAATGCGTTGCGCCGCTCCGGCAATCATCACACCCGCCATCTCGAACAGACGCAGCAGAGGCGTCTTGGCCAAGTCTTCGGCGTCGAAGGTCCGCCCGATATCTTCCCGAACGTAGGTGACAGCGTGCGAAAAAGGCTTGCCTTTGACACTGCGCACCCGGACCGCGCGTTGCGCAATCGTTCCCGCAGATATGCCCATGTCAAACGCCACATCTGGCGGCGTCGGCACGTAGTCAAAATCCAACACCTTGACCTGTGTATTCAGGCCCATTGCGACAAGGTTCTCGACAAGACCGCTGATGTCTGCCTGCACAGCGCCCGCACCCGTAGGGGGGCGCGCAAATGTTCCACGCCCGCGCTGTCTAAGGATAAGACCTTCCCGCTCCAGAAGTTCCAGTGTTTTTCGCAAAGTGACCCGAGACACAGAGTATGCGCTGGCCAGCTCCAGTTCGCTTGGCATGGGGGTACTGGGGTCGAATTTATGGTCGAGGATCTGTTCGCGCAGGACCAAATATATGCGGTGATACAGCGGCGTCGGGTCAACGGGCATAGGCAGCCGTCCTTGGATACGTACAGATCATCATGGTTTAACGCGAAAGCATATAATTTGGGACCGAATTCAAAAAATACTTTCCAAAAGTATTAAAGTGTAGTCAACCTAATAACCATACCTGACTGCCTGACTTCAATGTTCGGGCAGGCATATCAGGCGGATTGCCTTCGGGGGGGAGGAACAACCATGACCGGGAAAACTCCGGCAGATCTTGCCCGCGCGCTTTTTGCGCCCCGGTCTGTTGCCCTGATCGGAGCATCCTCAAATCCGGCCAAAAATGCGGCTCGACCGCTGCGCTATCTTCGCAAGCACGGGTTTAAGGGACGGATATTTCCAATCAATCCATCGGTGGACAAGATCGACGGCATACAATGCTACGCACGCCTCGCTGACGTTCCGGAAGTTGCAGAGCATGCCTTTGTCATGGTTGGTGCCGATCGTGTGGCCGACGCCTTGCAAGACTGCGCGCGCGCCGGTGTCACCTGCGCGACAATTCTCAGCGACGGCTTTTCCGAAGCAGGAAGTGAAGGGCAGGCATTGCAAGCAGGATTGGCTCGGGCTGCATCCGGTGTCCGTCTGATGGGGCCGAACTCCATCGGAGTTATCGACACCGACGGATTTACGTGTAGCGCAAACGCCACGCTGGAAATGGATGCACTGCCCCGCGGTGGGTATGGCGTCATCTCGCAAAGCGGCAGTATGATTGGAGCCCTCCTGTCGCAGGGCGCGGCGCGCGGCATTGGATTTTCAAGCCTTGTGTCGGTTGGAAACGAGGCCGACCTGACCGTGGGGGAAGTCGGCGCTTTGATGCTGGACGACCCGCGATGCACAGCTGTTCTGCTTTTCCTCGAAGCCATCCGCGACCGCCACGCTTTGGCAGAGTTTGCAAGACGTGCTGACGCTGTCGGCAAGCCAGTGTTGGCTTATAAATTGGGTCGGTCGAAAGCCGGGCAAGAGCTTGCTGCTACCCATACAGGGGCGCTAGCTGGGGACGACGCGACGGCGGATGCGTTACTGTCGCACCTGGGCATCGCCAGGGTGCGCATTCTTGAGACACTGTTTGAAGCTCCCCCACTTTTTTTCGGCTCCGGTCCTGCAACCGGACAACGGGTTGCCGTTGTCACGACAACAGGCGGGGGGGGAGCGATGGTTGTGGATGCTCTGGCCTCTAACGGTCTGGAGATGGCGCCCGAGCTACCCGAGGTGCAGCGCATTCTGGCGGCGCATGGCGTGAACAGCGGCGGTGCCGGGCTGATCGATCTGACGCTGGCGGGCACGCGGCCAGATCTGGTCCGTGGCGTTCTGGACGCGTTGATCGCAAGTGATGAGGTTGATGCAATTGCCATGGTGATCGGCTCCTCATCGCAATTCCATCCTGAACTGGCGGTCGCTCCATTACGGGGTTTTGCGGCGGCGGCAAAACCAATTGGTATCTACCTGGTCCCCGCCGCCGAAGACTCGCGTCGCATGCTGACGGAGGAAGGGCTGGCGGTCTTTCGAACCGCCGAGTCCTGTGCCGAAGGGCTGCGCGCGCGATTGACGCGGCAATCACCCAAGGCAGAGGTTTCTCACGATGCGGATTTGGCGGACGCGGTGCATGCTGCTCTGGATGCAGCCGAGGGAACAACGCTGGACGAGATCGCCTCGCGGGGGATCTGCGATTTGCTTGGGATCAATGGACCCAATGGGTCCTGCGCCACCACGTCAGACGAGGCGCGGGCGATATACCAATCTCTTGGAGGACCGGTGGCTCTGAAGATCGTGTCACCGGACATTCCGCACAAATCCGATCAAGGTGGTCTGATCCTGGGTCTTGATGACTCTGAAGACGTTGCTGACGGGTTCAAGCAGCTGATGCAGAGCCAAGCCGAAGCATATCCCGATGCCGCTTTGCGCGGAGTTCTGGTTCAGGCCATGTCTCAGGGCATCGCAGAGGCATTGGTCGGCTACCGTTGCGATCCGTCGATGGGACCGATGGTGGTTCTGGGAGCGGGTGGTGTTCTGGCGGAACTTCTTGAGGACAAAACGATGCGCGTTGCGCCGGTCGACCTGCAAACCGCACGAGACATGCTTGATGAGGTTCAGTTTCTGAAAGTTGCCAGGGGATTCCGTGGCAAAGCAAAGGGCGATCTTGAAGCGCTTGCGGAAGCCATCGTCGCAGTGTCGCGGCTGGCCCATTGCGAACATGTGGCCGAGGCTGAAATCAATCCGTTGCTGATCGCTGAAGAGGGTCAGGATGTGCTGGCGCTGGACGCGTTGGTTGTGGCGCAGGCAAATCCAAGGGCGCAGGCCGCGCCCCTAAAGAAGAGGATGGTATGACCAAGCACCCGGATCAGGCAATGACACAATCCGACAATGTAACCAGCCCGCTGATCGCGTTTCGCAACGTCGGCAAACAGTTTATCGTCAAGGGCGAACCGCTTCAGGCCGTGCACGGCATTGACCTCGATGTATACGAGGGTGAAATCCTCACGCTCGTGGGGCCTTCCGGGTGCGGCAAGTCCACACTTCTCAACATGGCAGCTGGGCTTTTTGCGCCGACCGAGGGTGAGGTTTTTTACCGGGGCTCGCAGGTGCAACCCTACAATCCTGCAGTGGGCTACATGACCCAAAGTGATCACTTGCTTCCCTGGCGTGATGTGATCGGAAACATCGCTATTCCATTGGAAATCAAAGGCTTGTCTAAGTCTGAGATATCCCGTCGGGTCGAGGAGTTGATGGAGACAGTTGGCCTTGGCGGCTTTGGCAAATCTTATCCAAACCAACTGTCAGGTGGGATGCGCAAGCGTTGTGCGCTGGCCCGTTTGCTTGCCTATGATCCCGAAACGCTTCTGATGGACGAACCCTTTGCGGCGCTCGATGCGTTGCTGCGGATGCGCATGCAGATCGAAATCAGGGACCTCTGCCGCCGCCTCAACAAAACGGTGATGTTCGTCACCCACGATCTGGACGAGGCTGTTGCCATTGGCGATCGCTGTGCCGTGTTCACTGGGCGCCCCGGGTCGATCGAACGCATTGTTGATGTCCCACTCGCCCCGGATCGCAACATCCTGCATCTGCGCAAGGATCCTGATTACCGCGCCATAACAGCTGATCTTTGGGAAGTTCTCGCCCCATCGATTGAACAGGAGCTCTAAGATGGAAAGTCTGACAAAAACGCGGATCTGGACATATCGGGTGGCTTTTCTCGCATTTGTGCTCATCTCTTGGGAGCTGGCGTCTGGGCGAATTGCGTCCGAGTTCTTCATCAGTCGCCCCTCTGCAATAGCCGAACAGTTTTTCGCTTGGGTTATGTCGGGCACCATCTTCTATCATGGGGCTATTACGCTTCTGCAGGCGGTGGGAGGGTTCCTGCTCGGGTCTGTGATCGGGATGTGTTTTGGGGTCTGGCTGGGCCGTGCGCAACTTGTCGCTGAAGTTCTCGATCCCTTTATCATGATGTTTTACAGCCTGCCCAAGGTCGCCTTGGCCCCGTTGTTTGTTTTGTGGTTCGGCATCGGGATTGATATGAAGATCTACCTGACGGCGACAATCGTGTTCTTCCTGGTTTTTCTGAACACCTACACGGGGGTTCGGGCGGTGAGCCGGGAACAGGTCGCGATCCTGCGCCTGATGGGCGCGACGGAACGCCATGTGCTGTTCAAGGTGGTTTTGCCCTCAGCGATCACTTGGGTGTTCACGGGACTGCGACTGTCGGTGCCTTACGCGCTGATCGGCTCCATCGTGGGAGAATTGATCGCTTCAAACCGGGGGCTTGGCTACCTGCTGGCCAACTCGGCGGGGCAATTCGACACCACCGGGGTCTTTGCCGCTCTGATCGGGATCATGATCATGGCCTTCTTTCTGAATGCGACGGTGAAACTGCTGGAGATCAAGGCCATGCCATGGCGCGAAACCAATTCGTCGCGCGAAATGTCAATCTGACCGAAATTTTGCGGCCTGGGAGGGGCGCGAATTCTACCGCATGAGCAATTTGCGGAAATATCAACACGGAGGAAGATAATGACAATTTTGAGTAAATTTAAGATCGGTGCCGCTGCGATGGCCCTTGCCGGGGCACTGGCGCTTTCTTCTGCGGCACCGGCGCAGGCCGCAGACAGGGTGAACTTTGCTATGCCAAGCATCGGTATGCTGTATCTGCCCGTCTACGTCGCCGAACAGATGGGTTATTTTGCCGACGCTGATATTGATGCCAACCTTCAGGTTTTCAAGGCTGGTGGCGGGACGTCTATGGCGGCGGTGCTGGGCGGCGACATGGATGTCTACATTGGCTCCACATCGGCTGCATTGCGCGCGGCATCACAAGATACCAATGCGGTGATCATCGGTGCGCTGATGACTCAATATGCGTCCAATGTTGTGATGCGGGGAGAGTTTGCCAAAGAAAAGGGCCTGACCGAGTCCAGCACTGTGGAGGAACGTCTCGCCGCGCTAGAAGGCGCGCTGATCGGCGTGACGGGGGCAGGAAGTGGCACACACCAGCTGGCGCTGTACATGCTGAATGAAGCCGGGCTCGACCCGGAGCGTGATGCAACCGTGGTCTTTGTGGGCGGCGGGTCCGAGATCCTTGCGGCTTTCTCGCGGGACCGGATTGACGCCTTTACCCTGTCGAACCCGACCAGCGACACGGCGATCGCCCAATATAACGGGTTCCTGCTGTTCAACACGGCAGCAGGTCAGCTTCCGGCACTCGACGGACACCTGTATATCTCGGTCAACACTCGCCAGCAGTGGATCGACGAGAACCCTGAAGTGGCCAAACGCATGATGAGCGCGATCCAGCGTGCGCAGGTTGCGATGCATGACCCGGCACAGACCGAGGCGATCCGGGACAAGGTCTATGAGGCCTATTTCCCGAAGGTCGAAAAATCGCTCTTTGATCAGGCGTGGACAGCAGTCCTTCCGGCCTATCCGACGTCTCCGCACATTTCGCGCGAGCAGATGGAGCGGGTGGTGACTTTCCTTGATACCTTCTCCGAGAGAAAACTCGACGGTTTGGATATCGACGCGGCATATACCAACGACATGCTGGAACCCGCGACCAACTGATTATTTCCGCCCGCCGGTCTATCCCGGCGGGCGGGCCCATGCTTTATCCTGGGATCGATTGTCATGTCCAAGGCTGCCCGACTGAAATCACTGATCGAGGCCCCCGAGATTTTGGTAATGCCGGGTGCCCATGATCCGCTGTCAGCCAAGCTCATCGAGGAGGCCGGATTTGACGCGGTGCAGGCCAGTGGCCTTGGGATATCTGCCACCCATATGGGGTTGCCGGACGCCAGTATCCTTTCAATGCGGGAAATGGCCGAGCGCAGTGCCGCCATTGCCGCTGCGGTGGATATTCCGCTAATGGCGGACGGGGACACCGGATACGGCAACGCGGTGAACGTCTGGTATACGGTCGAAGCGTTCGAGCGCGCAGGGGCAGCAGGTATCAATCTGGAAGATCAGGTGCTGCCAAAGCGCTGCGGTCATCTTGCGGGCAAGGAAGTCATCTCCGCGCAAGAGATGGCGGGCAAGATCGCGGCGGCTGCAGAGGCTCGGCGGGAGTCCGATTTCGTTATCAATGCGCGCACCGATGCCTTGGCCGTTGAAGGTCTTGACGCGGTTGTGTCGCGCGCAAGAACATATTTCTCTGCTGGTGCGACGATGGTCTTTGTCGATGGCGTCGACAGTCGCGATACAATTGCCGCGCTGATTGATCGGATCGGAGGGCCGCTGGCGATCAATATGGTCGAAGGGGGCAAGACGCCGCTTGGCCTGACCTTTAGCGACCTGCAAGCCATGGGGGTTGCGCGGGTCAGCCTGCCGGTCAGTCTTCTGTTGGCGTCGATCCATGCAATGCGCAGGGCGCTTGTCGAGATCCGTTTGCGCGACGGCACTGGCGCAGACGCTGAACTCTATGCGGATTTCTCTGGAATGCACCGGCTCGTCGGGATGGATGATGTCTATGCCCGCGAAGCGCGTTTTCTTGATACCGGATATCTGGACCGGAAATACGCATCCGCAGGAGGGCAGCCATGAGCATTTCAGCGGATACCTATCCGACCGGTCTTGGTCGCGTCTTGGGCAGATCATCGCGATTGCGCGCTTTGGTCGAAGCGCCCGGACTTCTGATGGCACCGGGTTGCTACGATTGCATTACGGCCCGTCTTATTGCCCGCGCCGGGTTTTCAGCAGTCTACGTTACGGGCTCTGGCGTTTCGATGAGTGCGATTGGCGCGCCGGATATGGGTGTTCTGTCGAGCGCAGAGCTGATAGAACGGGCGCACCGCATTGCTGACAGCGTGGACATTCCGGTGATCTGCGACATCGACACCGGGTTTGGCGGGCCGATCAATGTGATCCGCACCATTCGGGAGATGGAGCGGGCAGGCGTCAGCGCGGTGCAGATCGAGGATCAGGATTTCCCGAAGAAATGTGGTCATGAGCCCGGACGCAAGCTTGTCAGCGTTCAGGAAATGACCGGTCGGATCAAAGCTGCGGTTGATGCCCGCCACGATGGTGACTTCCTGATCATCGCGCGCACCGATGCGCGCACCGATATGGGGCTGGAGGCCGCGCTTGATCGGGCAGCTGCTTATGGCGAGGCTGGGGCCGACATCCTTTTTGTTGAATCGCCGGAAAGCCGCGACGAGATGCAGGCGATCAATGCGCAGCTGTCTGGGCCAACAATGGCCAATATGGTCGAGGGTGGGCGAACGCCTCTGCTGCCGTCGACGGATCTTGCCGCCCTTGGTTATCGGCTCGCCATCTACCCCAATTCGCTGACCCGGCTGGTGGGTCACATGGGGGCAGAACTGCTCGATACGCTGCGCGAGACGGGCACCACGGATGGAATGCGCAACCGGATGCTGGATCACAGGGCACTATGGGATCTCTTTGATTATCCGCAATGGACCGCACTTGAGGATCGCTTCACTGAAACCGACTGACAGGAGGAACACAGATGTCCGACAAGCTTGATAAGTGGCAAGGCTACGTTCCGGATGAGGAACTCGCGACGTATGCCAAAGGAGGATTTGGTGAACGTATCGGATTTGGTGAACGGGTGGCTCTGCTGAATATCGATACAACGTGGATGTTTGTTGATCCGTCTTTCGACATGTGCGGACGTGAGCTACCAGAGCTAAAGACCGCCGTGACTGACCTGACCGCGCAGTTCCGCCATCTTGGACTGCCAATCTATTACAGTCGGCGGGACAATCGCAATCACCCAGTGCGGCGGGGCATCTGGAACCTGAAGTTATCGGTGGCCGAAACCCACGGCTACACCTCTGACCCGCGCGCCGACCAGTGGCCCGAGGCGTATGCGCCCACAGCCGCCGATGTGATCATCGAAAAGAACAAGCCGTCCTGTTTTTTCGAAACGCCGCTTGAATCCTTCTTGCGTTACGATCGGGTGGATACGTTGGTTGTGGTTGGTATCTCGACCAGTGGCTGTGTCCGTGCCGCCGTAACGGACGCTTTTTCGCATAATTTCCGGGTGATCGTTGTCGAAGAGGCGGTAGGTGATCGCAGTCCCTCGGCCCACAAGGCGAGCCTTTTTGACATGGATATGAAGTTTGCGGATGTCGAAAGCCATGCGTATGTCGCCGCTGAGTTGAACCGTCTTTATGGGGCGCGTCAGGTCGCAGAATGACATTACAACCCGCCAGAGGCCCGCTGACCGGGCTGCGCATTGTGGAGAGCACGGCATTTATCGCCGCGCCATTGGCCACGATGAGTCTGGCGCAGTTGGGTGCGGAGGTGATCCGGCTGGATCCGGCCGAAGGGGGGCTCGACTATCGCCGCTGGCCTCTGGCACCGTCGGGGGCCAGCCTGTACTGGACAATGCTCAATCGTGGGAAACGCTCGGTCACGCTTGACCTGCGCACGCCCGGGGGGCGGCAAACCGCAGCGGATATGATCTGCGACAGCGACAGTGGTGGCGGCATATTCGTCACCAACCTGCCAACGCGGGATGTGCTTGCCCCACAAGCTCTGCTCGAACGGCGGCCGGATGCGATTGTTGTGACTCTCGATGGTAGTCCCGACGGGATTTCGGCCATTGACTATACGGTTCATGCCGCCAGCGGCGCGGCAATGATGACAGGGCCCGAAGGCCACGTAGGGCCAGTGAACAATGCGGTACCGTTCTGGGATGTGATCGCCGGCCGCACATTGGCGATGGGGATACTAGCGGCCGAGCTGGACCGGCTTCGAACAGGCAGGGGCCAGCACATTGCGCTCAGTCTTTCGGACATCGCAATGGAGACGATGGCCAATTTGGGTATCCTCGCCGAGACGGAAGTGACGGGGGCTGCAAGAGCGCGGCACGGAAACTGGATCTATGGCAGTTTCGGGCGTGATTTTGCCACGCGCTGCGGACGTTGGTTCATGGTTGTCGCGGTCACGCGCAAGCAATGGCGCGCGCTCGTCACTGCGACCGGGTTGGAGCGCGAAATGGCGGCACTTTCCGATGCGCATCAAGCCGATCTGGACGATGAGCACACACGCTCTCATCTTCAAGATCAGATCGGGGCATATCTGCAAACCTGGGCCGCCGGACTGGACCTTTCCCAGATCGCCGCGTGCTTTGAGGGCACGCCTGTTTGCTGGAGCCCCTACCGCGATACTTTGCAGATGTTGGCAGAGGACACCCGCGCCAGTCCGGCCAACCCGATGTTCGTGCGCCAATCGCATCCCGGCGTACAGGATGTGCTGACCCCCAGATCGCCGCTGCGGTTTTCAAACCATCCCGATCTTGCACCGGGTCAGGCGCCGACCCTCGACACAGCTCCGAAGAGGAATGGGACATGACAGAATATGCTTCAAAGGGTCTTTTCGGCCTCCTGACCCCGCAGGCGAACACCACTGCCGAACTCGAAGTTCAGATCCTCTGTCCACCGGGCTATGCCGCACTGACCGCGCGCCTGACCAGCGACAGGCCGACAATGGAAGACCGCCTGATCGACTATGTGGCACAGATGGACGACACCATAACCCGCTTTGCCAATGCACCGATCAAGGCGGTTGGATTTGCCTGTACCGGTGCGTCCTATCTCGTTGATCCGGACGAGGAACGCCGCAGTCTGGACGCGATCGCGCAGCGCAGGGGCATTCCGGTTGTAACCGCTGCCCAAGCCATAACGGATGCCCTGAATTGTCTTGGTGCACGGCGGATCGGGGTTGTTTCGCCGTATGGCGACAGCTTGCATGACGCGGGTATGGTGTACTGGACAGCACGCGGTTTTGACATCGGCCCGATCGAGCGGCTGGCAGGGCAGGAGGCCGCGTTTCACCCGATCTATTCGTTATCGGGCAACGCTTCGCGCGCTGGGCTTGAGGCTCTGGAAGGCAGCGATGTTGATGCCATTGTGATCCTTGGAACGGGACTGGCGACCCTGGGCACGCTTCTGGGGCGGCAAGACCAACGGATTCCAGTCCTGACGCCGAACCTGGCCTTGGTCTGGGGCATGCTTGAGGCGCTTACGGGTCTTGCCCCGACCCGCGCCTCGCTGGACCCCTGGCTGGACGGGTCGATCTGGGCACATCGATATCGGGAGAGGATGGGCGGATGACCCTACTGCGCGAGATATCCACCGTCGACCACAAGGTCAGACCCGGTCATAAAGCTCGCGTCGTCCGAAGCCAGAAAAACCGCAGCACCCGCGATATCGGATGGAATACCAATACGCCCGATCGGATGTCGATCAACCAGCGCAGTGTTGACCGCCTCTTCGCTGCCGAACAGCGTGGTCAACCGCTCGGTCATCACAGCCCCCGGGGACAGAGAATTGACGCGGATGCCGTCCGCTGCGTGATCAAGCGCCATAGCGCGGGTCAGCTGCAACACACCTCCCTTGGACGCACAATAGGCGGCGCGATTGCGCACTGCGACACTGCCAAGCTGCGAGGCGATGTTGATGATCACGCCACCGCCGTTTTCGCGCATCACACCGATGACCGCCCGGCTGAGCAGAAACGTGCCCGTAAGGTTTACGTCAATGGTGCGCCGCCATTCCGCGATCGTCAGATCCCCCGCTGGCGTCACAGAATTGCCCGACGCGGCATTGTTGACCAGAATATCAATCCGGCCAAACGTGGTGCGGGTATCGGCCACAGCTTGAGCCACTGCGTCCTCATCGCTGACATCGACGCTCAGGGTGATCGCACCTGTCCGGTCCGGGTCCGAAGTCAGGTCCAGACGCGCGACAAGTGCACCCTCAGCCGTAAAACGATCTGCGATGGCGGCGCCGATGCCGCGCGCAGCCCCTGTCACAAGGGCGATTTTCCCCTCAAGTCTGCCCATATCGCGATCCCCTCGTTTGGTCGCCTGAGCCTAGCCCTGTGCCTAAGAGTTGGCAATCAATGCAAGGGGGGCAGACCATGACGGACCTGCACCAGCTTAGCCTTCACGCATTGTCGGGGCTGATCGGGTCGCGACAGATCAGCGCTTTGGAACTGACCGATGCTCTGATTGAGCGCTGCAACGCAATGGCGTCGACCTCTGCCATGATCACACCGACGTTTGAAATCGCCCGCGACGCTGCGCGTTTGCGCGATGCAGAGTTGGCCCAAGGCATATCGCGCGGGCCGCTGCATGGAATACCCTTGGGCCTCAAGGATGCGTTCGCGGTGCAAGGTGTGCCGACCAAGCTGTGTGGTCGCACCATACCGGACACCAGCGCGGATGTCTGGCATGCGCTGGATGCCGCTGGGATGGCGCTTTTGGGAAAGCTGCATTGTGCCGAATTCTGCCTTGGTGCGCCGGGTGCCCAGGACATGATGCCTTTTGCGCGCAATCCCTTCGATCCAGCGCGATCACCGGGTGCGTCTTCCTCTGGCTCTGCTGTTGCTCTCGCGACCGGCATGGTTCCTGCGGCGCTTGGCACTGATACCGGAGGATCTATTCGCATCCCCGCTGCGTTTTGTGGCGTGGTCGGGCTAAAGCCGACTGGGGGATTGCTGAGCACAAAGGGCATTTTTCCTCTGGCGCCCGCGCTAGATCAGGCAGGGCCAATGGCCCGCGACAGCCGCGATTGTGCGATGCTGATGGATGCTCTGCTGTCCGGGTCGTCTCCCTCGGAGTCCTTTGCGGATGCGCTGACAGAGCGATTGGACGGGGTGCGCATTGGCTATGTCGCCGAGTTCGGGGCGGATGCGGGTGCTTCGCCCGAACAGCGAACAGCCGTTGCGCAGGCACTGAATGTTCTGACTGATCTCGGAGCAACGGTGGAGGAAGTGGCGTTGCCGCCTTTGCAGGTCTTCACTGACTGCTTTCTGCCGCTGATGCTGTCAGAAGCCTATGCCTTGCACGCTCATGCGGTAATCTACGATGCGGACATGTCTGCCAACACCCGCGTCCGGCTTCAGGGCGGGGCACAGATTGATGCTGACAGTGTAAAGCGCGCCAAGACGCAGCGGGCACATCTTGAACAGATGGTCACGCCGATCTGGACCCGGATTGATGCGCTGGTGTTTGAGGTTGTGCCCGGTGATCCTCCACTGATCGAAACAATTCACCCTCTGGACTACCTGAAGGCCCCGATGCTCGCAGTGCCCGCCAATCTGCTCAACACGCCGTCTCTTGCTGTCCGCTGTGGGACATCACAGGCGGGCTTGCCAATCGGGTTGCAGATTTTGGGTCCGCGCTATGAGGATCGGACGGTGCTGCGTATTGGCCATGCCTATGAACAGGCCTCAGGCCACACCGGCAAACCGGTGGAGCCGGTGCAGTGATGCTAGGTTGCCGGAGCGACCGCAGCGGGCCGCCGCGTGCTCAGCCGCAAAACAACCAGACCGCTGGCGATAATCATGGCGATCCCCACCCAGTCCAGCACATCCGGGACTTCGTCAAAAAGCAGATAGCCGAGCAAGGCTGCGAACACGATGCGTCCGTAATCCAGCGCGCCCACCAGCACAGAAGAGGCAAGCCGGTAGGCCAGAGCGATACACCCATGCACGGCAATAGCCGTCATTGCCAGACCCAGCAGCCAAATAAACTGTGTCTGGGTTGGCATCGAAACGCTGGGGCCACCCACGAGTCCGTAAACCACAGCGCCTGCAAGACTGAAGTAGAACAGGACGGCATAATTTGTGCTGCGCGCGGGCATACGGCGTACGGCGATGTTCATTCCGCCCGCCAGCAGAGATCCGAGCAGAACCACCATCGCATCAATCCCGATCCCGTCCATACCGGGACGCAGAACAAGCATTGCCCCGGCGAAGCCGATCGCCAGCGCAAGCCAGCCCAGTGGCCGCACGCGGTCTCCGTAAAGAAGGCTTGCAAGCAGCAGTGTGAAGATCGGTGTGGTGAAGTTGATCGCCGTAACGGTCACGAGCGGCAAAGTGCGCAATGCGAAGTAAAAACACGCCATTGTCGAAACGGCAAAGGCCGCATGTACCGCATGGGCGCGCAAATCGGCTGCGCGCACGGCCGCCCGGTTGCGCCGCAGCATCAGCAGTGGGGTGAGCAGAAGAAAGGTCAACCAGCCGCGCAGCGCAAGGATTTCCAACGCACTCAGACCTTCGGCGGCCAGCATCTTTACCGTGGTGCCAATGAACGGAACAAGAATTGTATTCGCAAGGATTGCTGTCGCGCCCAACACCGGGCGAGCCGCGATTACACCAGAACCACCTTCAGTGCGTGCCATTTGACCGTCCAGACGGTTTGGCAGATCGGGTGTGTGTCACTGTCATCCGGGCAGGTCCTTCGGCGTCGCAAAAGCTTTGGTTCGCCTTGGCTCGATTCTCTCCGGACATGCGAACACCCGTACGGTGACATGCAAAATCACACAAGGATACCGAAAAAAGCCGCTTTAATTCCGCACAGCGCTATCCAGATTTCATTTTTTATTTGTATCTCACGCGGTTTGCGACAATCCTTTCCGCGAAAGAGCGGGATTGGGCGAATGGACGAAGCAAAACGCGAAGTTCTCGAAATGGAAGACGCGCTGAGCGATGGCATGTCGGATCGGCGGTTCATCACTGCCGTGGCGCGCGGCTTTGACATTCTGCGCGCGTTTCAGCCGGGCGGTGGCGCACTTGGCAACCAAGAGCTGTCCCGTTCAACGGGTATTCCCAAAGCAACAGTGACCCGGTTGACACATACGCTGGCAGAGCTGGGCTATCTGCGACATCTCAAATCCGAAGGCAAATACGAGCCCACAGAAGCAATACTGGCGCTGGGCTATTCCGTTCTGTCTAACCTGCTTGTCCGGCAAGTCGCGCACGATCCGATGATGGAACTGGCGGCGCAGCATGACGTGTCGGTCGGACTCGCCTCCCGGGATCGACTGAGTATGATATTTGTCGATGTGTGCAAGAACCGGATGCTGTCGACCTTGCATCTTGAGGTGGGATCCCGTGTTCCGATGCCCACAACAGCCGTTGGTCGTGCGTTTCTTGCCGGTGTGCCTGAGGACGAACGCGCCTTTTACTACGAGCGTTTTGAAGAACGGCTTGGCGCTGAGGATTGGGCCGCGCTGCGCCCGCTGGTTGAAAGCGCGATCGCACAGGTCGAGGAACGTGGATTTTGCTACGTCGAGGATGAATGGCACCGCGGCATGCGCGCGGTGGCCACGCCGCTTGTCGCGCGGGACCGAAACACCGTGATGTCCATGATGTGTGGAGCCCCCGCCTTTCGGGTGGAGCGGGAGAAGCTCGAAACAGAGCTGGGTCCACGTCTGGTGCATCTCTGTGAGGGGCTCGCGCCCAGTGTGCGCTGAGATGGATGGCATGCGGGATCATGGAATGACACAACTGACAGTCGCAGAGCATCTGGTTGGAGCGCTTTACAGACGTGGCACGCGTCGAATTTACGGCGTTCCGGGCGGCGGGTCTTCACTTGACCTGATTGCAGGGGCCGAAGCCCTTGGAATGACATTTGTCTTGGCACGGTGCGAGAATTCAGCGGTCATGATGGCTGCAGCGGACGCCGATATATCCGGGGTCCCCGGTGCAGTGCTGACCACCAAAGGGCCGGGTCTTGCGCAGGCCATGAACGGTCTGGCGCATGCATCGCTTGACCGGGCCCCCGTGGTCTGCATCACGGACGGTTTTTCCGACGCATTGTCTTCTTACGTGACCCATCAGGTCTTCGATCAGGAGGCGATGAGCCGTCCTGTGGTCAAGGGGTACAGTCGGTTGGAAGCTGGCGACCCTGCAACCGAGATCGAGCAGCTGATTGATCTGGCCTGCACGCCGTGCCGTGGTCCTGTTCATATCGAACTGACCGGTGTGGCCGCGCGCCGCAAGGTCGGTCCAGCCACGCAAACAACAAAGACCAAGCCGGAAGTGCCGTCAGTTGAGCACGCGCGTCGCCTGATATCTCAGGCGCGCCGCCCTGTCGTCGTGGTCGGTTTGGAAGCGCGAACTGTTCCCGAAGAAACCCTGCGGCTGGTCGAGGGGTTGGGGTGTCCGGTCCTGACAACCTACAAAGCCAAAGGTGTCATCCCCAATGCCCATGCCGCGCGTGTGGGTCTATTTACCGGTGGGGCGGCAGAGGCTCCGACAATCGACAAAGCCGATCTGATCGTACTGGTGGGGCTGGACCCCGTAGAACTGATCCTGCAGCCCTGGCGCTATGACGTTCCGGTCCTGGATATCGCAGAAATGCGCCACGAGCCGCATTATACGACGGCGACCGTCGGAGTCTATGGCGCCCTTGCATCAAGCCTTGAAGCTTTGAGCGGGCGCAATGAGAACAGCGACTGGACGCCGGAGGAAATACAGGATCTGGCAGCGGCGATGCGAGCTTCCATCGCCTTTCCCGAAAGTGAGGCGATTGATCCGCAAGTCATCGTCGAAGCAGCCGCGGATCATCTCGGCGGGGCGCGGATCACCGTGGACGCGGGCGCGCATATGTTGAGTGCTACAGGGTTCTGGCCCGCGGACAAGCCGAATGATCTGCAAATATCCAACGGTCTTGCGTCGATGGCTTTTGCGCTTCCCGCGGCAATTGGCACAGGTCTTGCAGACCCATCGCGGCGCGTGATCGCCTTTACCGGCGATGGTGGTCTCAAGATGTGCATCGGCGAATTGGCCACAGCCGTGCAATATCAGGCCCCTGTCACCGTCATCGTGTTAAACGATGGCGCGCTGACGATGATCGATTTGAAGCAGCAGCAACGCGGCATGGCGACCGCAGGTGTACGTTGGCCGCGTACGGATTTTGCCGTCGTCGCCCGCGGTTTCGGTTGCACGGCTTGGCGGGTGTCAACGCGGGCAGAGTATGACGCTGCATTGGCCGAAGCGGCGAAAACGCTCGGGCCAACACTGATTGACGTGGTTTTGGATCCCGGCGGCTATGCTGCCCAGCTCAAAGCGATGCGGGGCTAAGGGGGATGCTGATGTCAGGTGTTTCCAGTCAGAGCCGCCAACCGGGCGCGGGCGCCTTGCAGGAACATGGTCTGGTCATTTCCGGCAAGCACGAAGTGCATTCCCATGTCGATATAGCGCCGCGCCATCGTGGCATCGGCAACCCCTCCGAAGCCCGAGATTTTGCCGTGGCGCTGTGCGGCTTCCGCCACCTTTTGCATCGCATCCACAACTTCGGGATCTCCATAGGCGCTGGGTTTGCCAAGTTGGAAGGTCAGATCGGACGCGCCGACGAACAGGATGTCGATACCCTCGACCGAGGCGATTTCATCAACGGCGGCAACAGCAGCGCGGCTTTCGATCATCACGGCACACATTGTGACGGGATCCAGCAGCTTGGCAGCGTCGGCGAAAGTGCGCGGCATGTAGCCCAGTTGCGGAATGATGCCGGGGACAGACCGTTCTCCCAGCGGGGGGAAGCGACATTGGCGGGCGACGGCAGCGGCGGTCTCGGGGTCATCCACATGTGGTACTATGATGCCCATGGCCCCGTTGGACAGCACGCGGTGGATCTGTCCCGGCGCGGCGTCCGCCATGCGCACAAGCGGTGTGACACCCGCTTCGACCCCGGCAAGAGCCGTCTGGGTGATCTGATCCATGCTCAGCGGACCATGTTCAAGGTCAAGAAACATCCAGTCGTAGCCACAATCACGCAGCATTGCGGCAATATCCGTGGTCCGGGTGAGACGACAACTGACTCCGAAACACGGGCGTGTTTTCAATCGCTCGGCAAGCGTGTTGGTCATGATTTAAAGGTCCTTCACCAGCAAGTCCGTCATCAGCATATGACCCGTCTTGTGCGTGATCATCAACGGAAGCTTTGCCGCCATGGCCACAGCTTGCGGTGTCACTCCGCAGCCCCAGAACATGGGGGTGTCATCGGGTCCGATCTCGGGCGGGGCACCCCAGTCCACAGCTTGGGTGTCGTGGATGCCAATTTCTGCCGGGTCACCAATATGCACCGGTGCGCCATGAATGGCAGGGTAGCGGGCCGTGGTCGCGGCCACACGGTCAACCTGATCATTGGGGATCGGGCGCAAGGATACAACCATCGGTCCCTGGAAAGGTCCGGCGGGTACACACTCTATGCCAGAGGTGTAGACAGCGATGCGACCACCGGGTTTTTCCAAATGCGCTACGCGCAGACTGTTCTCTTGCAAGACGGCATCGAAGGACAGCGAACAACCCATTGCGAAAGCCACCAGGTCATCTTGCCAGATGTCAGTAATGTCGCTCGGTTCATCGACCAGCACGCCCTCGCGGTATACGCAGTAGCCAGAAAGGTCCCGGCGCACATCCGAGCCGGGCGCGACCTGACGGAATTCAGGATCACCGGTATCTGTCACGTCAAGAACTGGGCAGGGGCTTGGGTTGCGTTGGCAAAAGCGCATGAAATCCAACGCCATGTTTTCGGGCAGAATGGCAAGGTTTGCGTGGACATGGCCGTGCGCCAGACCATGTGTCCTCCCGATCCAACGCCCCTCTCGGATCGCATGGCGCACATCTGCAGCACTGCCTTGGGAAAGGCGTTTGCGAAGATCCTCTTGTTCCAATTCAGCCATCACGAACCTTCAGATTTCGATACCGACTGCCGGGACCGTTCCAGCGGAAGCGTATCGCAAAAACATCGTCTCTGTATAGGGAGCGAGACCAGAAACTGCCCGCGAGTGGCAGATGCTCCCGCCAACAGGCCGGGCCGATGTACCCCCAGCGCAAAGCGCGCCCACCAACAAGGAGACTTACCATGCTGAACAGACTAGTCAAAAGTGCCTTGGCACTGGCCTTCACGGCAACTGCCGCCGTAGCCCAAACCTATCCGTCAGAACAGATTACACTGATCGTGCCCTATTCACCGGGCGGAAACGGCGACATCACATCGCGCTTCATCGCCGATCAGGCGAGCGAGATCATGGGCGTGAACTTTGTGGTCGAAAACCGCGCAGGCGGAGGGGCATTTATCGGTATCAACAGCTGCGCGAATGCGGATCCAGATGGCTACACAATCTGCTTTATCTCGACCAGCCCGATCACCGTGCGACCGCATGTAATCGAAGCGCCTTATGATCCCATAGAAGACCTAACTTATCTTGGACAGTTCATGTTGTCCAAACAACCCGTGATCGCGCGCAATGATGGCAAGTTTTCGAATATTCAGGACGTGATTACCTTTGCGAAGGAAAATCCTGGTCAGTTGCGTTGGTCCGCGGCTGTTCCGCGTGGCGGCCCGCACCTCGCAACCGAGGCGATGTTCCGTGCTGAAGGCGCGCAAACCACGTTCCTGCCGTCTCAAGGCGGCGCAGTTGAAATGGCCAACCTGTTGGCGGGGACCATCGACATTGCCGTGATCTCGGATTATGGTCCTGCACTTGACAACGGTGAGGTCATCATCCTTGCCGAAACAAGCCCCGGACGTAATCCGCAAAGCCCGGATTCTCCGAATCTCGGTGAGCTGGGCTATCCGCTGGAACTTGCAAGTTTCTTTGCACTTGCCGCACCTGCAAACTTGCCGGAAGAGGTGATCGCCGCTTGGGATGACACGCTCAAGCAGATCACCGACAGCGAAGAGTTCCAGACGCTGATGGACCGGATCAAGGGCGAAAATGCCTACATGAACTCTGCCGATTTCACGGCCCGGGTTCAGGCAGACTACAAGGCCATGGGCGAAGCGACCGCAAAGTACGGTCTTGCAAACTGATCCAAGTGAAATCGCTGGTGGCCAGAAAGAGTCTGGCCACCAGTACTCCGACCAAAGGATGTCAGGCCAATGCCCGATCATGTGCGTCTCGAACTGATCCTGATTTCAATATTGCTACCTGTCGTGGCGCTGTTTGCGTTTTGGTACGTCCCGCTATCCATCGACGAACCACAAGGGTTTGGCTCTGATAGCGAGGTGTCGCCAAGGTTTGCGCCTTACTTGCTGGCTATACTTATGGCTGCGGCTATGATTGGCCGCCTTCTTCAGCTTGGTGTCTACAAGGTGAGAGGAATGCTCGAGACTTTGCCCGACGATCTGGAAGAGATCGGCAGCGTCGAGGAAACAAAGCGCGGATTGGTGCTGAATGTTGTCACGTCGATCTACGGCTTTTTTCTGATCCCGTTCATCGGCTTTTACGCTGCCAGCTTCGCGCTTGTGGCCTATTTGGTGAACCGTCTCGGCGAGCGCCGATTGTGGTTCATCGGACTGATTGGCGTCGGATGTATTCTCTTCACCTACCTTCTGTTTGACGAATTGCTCAACGTGCGCTTGCCGCGCGGTGCGATTGCGTCCTTTTTCAAAGGTTAAACCGATGGACAGCATTCTCGCAGGCGTTCAACTCGCCCTGACATGGCAATCCATCGGGGCCGTTCTGATTGGGATCATTGCCGGGCAGCTACTGGGTGCCATTCCGGGTCTCACCGCCACCATGACTGTGGCGTTGCTGATCCCATACACATATTACCTCGAGCCTTGGGTCGGAATTCCAATGCTGATCGGAATGTTTAAGGGATCGCTGTTCGGGAGTTCGATCACCGCTATCTTGGTCAAGACACCCGGCACCCCGGCGGCCGCCGCGACCGTGCTTGACGGATACCCGCTTGCGCAACAGGGCAAGGGTGAAAAAGCCTGCAAGATGGCACTCTATGCGTCCGTCTTCGGTGACAGTTTCTCGGACATTGTTTTGATCTTTGGTGCGGCCTTCCTCGCGTCTATCGCGCTCAACTTTGGTCCTGCGGAATATACGCTACTGGTGGCATTTTCACTTCTCACGATGGGCTTCGTTTCGGGGGCCAAGATCTGGAAAGGCCTGTTCGCCATGCTTCTTGGCATGATGCTGGGCATTGTTGGGCTCGATCCGGTGACCGCCAGCCCGCGTATGACCATGGGCTTTCTCGAGATGGAGGAAGGCATCGGTTTGATCCCGATGCTCATCGGCTTTTTGGCCGTGGCAGAGGTGCTGCGGCAAATGGAATATCCGCGCAAACAGCTTGCTACCAGCACAGTGACATTCTCAGCCGATCCCGCCGATCGTCGGGTGTCTTGGGCGGAGTTCAAACGCTGTCTGCCCGTGATGATCAAATCGTCCTCACTCGGCACTGCAGTGGGTGCGCTTCCGGGCATCAGTGCTACGGTTGCTGCCTTCTTGGCCTATAACGAGGCCAAGCGATCCTCAAAGACTCCGGAACGCTTTGGCAAAGGCGCACTTGAAGGCGTTGCCGCTCCGGAAAGTGCCAACAACGCGGTATCCGGGGCGAACCTGATCCCGCTGATGGCGTTCGGCATTCCGGGTGATATTGCGGCGGCGCTGATCCTGTCTGCGCTTCTGATTCAGGGTATCACCCCAGGGCCGGTGATCTTTCGTGACAATCCCGAGCCGATCTACGCAATATTCACCGCTTTGTTACTGGCCAACCTGTTCAATCTGATTTTGGGCCACGGTCTGATAAAGGTGGCGCGCAAAGTTGTGGGTGTCCCAAAACGCATTCTGTTTCCGGTGGTGCTTGTGATCGCCGCAGCTGGGGCCTACGCGATGCGCGGGTCTGTTTTTGACATCCAGTTGGTGTTCTTGTTTGGCCTTCTGGGCTGGGCGCTGACCAAGATGGCATTTCCGACGGTTCCGTTGCTCATTGGCTTTATCCTGATGCCGATCCTTGAATACAATCTGAGGATTTCAATGCTGATCGCGGGATCGGTGCCCAATCCTTTGGGGTATTTCTTTGCGCGACCTGCCTTTGTCACGTTGTTGGCTGTCATGGCATTGATGGTTGTTTTGGTCTTCAAGCGAATTCTCCGTGACAAGCAGGCGGCGCGAGCCGCCGGATTGGGGAGTGGTTGATATGGCTGGCGGACCTGTCTTTTCCTTCGGCTGGCAGAACGGTGCGTTTGTGCCCGCGGATACCGTTACTCTGCCGTTGCTTGCACCCGGTGTGACCTATGCAGCTTCGGTCTTTGAAGGCATCCGGGCTTATACGCAGGGCAACGGCAGCGGTGTCGCGTTGTTCCGCCTGGATGAACATCTCGACCGGCTGCGGCGCTCATGCGAAGTGTTGGGTTTGGACGACGTTCCAGACCCGGCACATATGGCAAAAACCGTGGTCGAACTGATGGAACGGAACACTGTTGCCGAAGACACCTACATCCGCCTTCAGGTCTATGTGGACGGCGATGGCGAGATGACGGCGCGTGGTCCAACGGGCGTTGCTATGCTCGCTCGTCCTCGCCCGCAACTGACCGCTCGGCTTGAGACGGGCATCCGCTGTCAGGTCTCGAGCTGGCGGCGCATCGGCGACAACGCCAGCCCGCCCCGTGTCAAGGCAGCAGCGAATTATCTCAACGGTCGTCTCGCTGGGCTTCAGGCCAAGGTGGATGGCTATGACACGGCGCTGCTTCTGACCGAAGATGGTCAAGTCGCAGAGGCGCCCGGCGCCTGTGTGCTGTTGGTGCGCGACAGGGTTCTTTTGGCCCCTCCCGTCACCGCCGGCATCCTTGAAAGCCTGACCCGTGACACTGTGTTGCGCCATGCGCGCGACATGGGTTTCATCGAGCAGGTGCTTGAGCGACCCGTGGATCGAACCGAGCTATATGCCGCGTCTGAAGTGATGCTTGTCGGGACGGGCATGGAAGTCACTCCTGTCGTCGGTATTGACCGCTTTGCCATTGGGGATGGTATCCGCGGACCCGTTACGCAGCAACTCCAAGACCTCTATTTCGCCGCCGTCAGGGGGACTGACCCCACACCGGACGGCTGGCTGACCCATGTTCCAAACACGCAGGAGTCCGCGACATGACGCAACTTAGCCCGGTCAAGATCGGTGTCGTTTGGGAACGACTGAACGGATTGATGGATCAGGTGGCCGAAACCTGTGTGCGTACCTCGTTTTCGTCAGTTGTACGTGAAAACTACGATTTTGCCATTGGTCTTTTGGATGCCCGTGGTCGTCAGATCGCCCAAAGCCGTCGCAGTGTGCCGTCCTTCATTGGCACCATGTCGCGCACCTTGACGGCGATGCTTGAGAAGTTCCCGATCGACAGGCTGAGTGACGGGGACGTGATGATCACCAATGATGGCTGGCTGGGCACGGGGCATCTGAACGATATCACCATG
Source organism: uncultured Rhodobacter sp. (assembly GCA_937901435.1). The sequence continues at coordinate 24,376 of CALGTJ010000771.1, forward strand.
ATCAAGCCGCTGTTTCGCAAGGGACGACATATCGGATTTGTCGGCTCGATCTTCCACACCGTCGACATCGGTGGCGCGCCGTCGCCGTCAGCCAAGGACTGCTACGAGGAGGGGCTGAACATTCCCGTCTCAAAGATCCTCATCGGGGGTGAAGAGAACGGTCTGCTGGTCGACATCCTCAATGCCAATCTGCGTGAACCCGAAGAAACACTCGGCGACATCCGTTCGCAGTTCTCAGCCTACCACACGTGCAGTGAGCGGTTGTTCCGATTGCTCAACGAAGAAGACCTTGAGGATCTTGAAGCCTTTTCAGACGACGTGCTTGATCGCTCGGAAGCCAGCTTGCGCCGGGCCATCGCAGAAATCCCGGACGGCACCTACAAGGATGTGCTGACCGCGGACGGGTTTGACCATCCGCTCGACATCCATTGCAGTGTGACGATCTCGGGCTCGGACATCATTGTGGATTTTGCGGGGACGGCAGCGCAGATTGAGTATCCGGTGAATTCCCCGATGACCTTCACTCAAGCCTATAGCTGCTATGCGATCAAATGCGCGCTTGATCCCGGCACACCGATCAATGATGGCGCTTTCCGCCCGATTACGGTGACAGCGCCTGAAGGTACGCTTGTGAACCCACGGCGACCTGCACCGGTTTGGGGGCGTCACCTGTCTGGGCATTACATGCCACCTGCGATCTACGGCGCGCTGTCGCACATCGCGCCGGACAAGATCATCGCCGACTGTGGCTCACCGCTCTGGAATGTCTATTTCAAGGGGCGCCGTGAAGGTGAGGACCGGCCCTTCGTCAAGATGTTCTTCATGAATGGCGGACACGGCGCGCGGCCTACGCAGGACGGTCCCGGCTGTCTCAGTTTTCCGTCGAATGTGTCCAATCAAGCGATCGAGCAGTTCGAGAATCAGACGCCGCTTCTGGTCGAGGAAAAGGCGTTGGTTCCAGATACGGGCGGCATTGGCCAGTTTCGCGGCGGCAACGCGCAGCGCCTGACCTTTCGCAACATTGGCAAAGAGCCGGTGACTGTCACGATCCGCCATGAACGTGTGGACAACCCACCACGTGGCCTGTTGGGCGGCGGCAAAGGCAGCGGGGGGCTTGATCTTGTCAACGGCATACGCATTGCCGCCAAAAGCCAGACACGTCTTGGACCCGATGATCGCGTGACATTCCAGACCCCCGGTGGCGGAGGAATGGGCCAGCCTGAAAAGCGCGCCTCGGAGGCGATCAAGACGGATATCGACAGCGGACTTGTCACATCAGAGGCCGCCAAACAGGACTATGGATACAGCGCATGACTGACGCACAGACTGGCTTTCGCATTGGCGTGGATATCGGAGGTACGTTCACCGATGTGGTGATGCTGGACCCGCGCAGCGGGCGGCTGGCCAATGAAAAGGTGCTGACCACCCCGGATGATCCTGCCGAAGGTGTGCTCAACGGGGTAAAGCGCATTCTTGAGACCGAAGGAACGGCGCCCGGAGATGTTCAGTCGATCATTCATGGCACAACACTTGTCGCCAACGCTCTGATTGAACGCAAGGGTGTGCGTACGGCGCTTGTGACCACACGCGGTTTTCGCGACGTGCTCGAGATTGGGCGCGAGTTGCGCTATTCGATCTACGATCTTTTCATTGATATGCCCGAACCTTTGGTTCCTCGTGTCCTGCGGTTCGAAGTGGATGAGCGGGTGCGCAATGACGGAACTGTTCTGACATCCCCCGACCCGGAGGCCGTTCGTGCGCTTGCTCATGATCTGCGCAAAGCCGAGGTTGAGGCGGTCGCAATTGTCTTCCTGCATTCCTTCCGCAACGACATAAACGAACGCAGGGTCAAGGACATTCTCGCCGGAGAATTGCCGGGCATCACAATCTGCACGTCATTTGAGGTGATGCCCCAGATCGGTGAATACGAACGCACGTCAACGGCTGTCGCCAACGCATTTGTCCAGCCGATCTTTCGCAATTACGTGCAGCGTTTGGTGCAGGAAATGGGGCGTTTGAAACTGCCACAGGACCTTTTTCTGATGCTGTCGGATGGCGGTACCGTGCGACATGAGACAGCGGTTCAATACCCCATCCGATTGGTGCAATCCGGCCCGGCGGGCGGTGCGCAGGCTGCGTCTGTCTTTGGCAGGCTCGCCCATGAGGACAATCTGCTGTGTTTTGACATGGGAGGGACCACGGCCAAAGCCTGTTTGATTCAGGATGGCGAACCGCTGCGGACAGATTCATTCGAAGTGGCGCGGGTGTTCCGCTTTGCCAAAGGCAGTGGATTGCCCTTGCAGGTCCCGGTGATCGACATGATCGAGATCGGCGCTGGCGGGGGATCGATCGCGCAGGTCGACAAGCTGGGCCTTGTGCAGGTCGGCCCCGAAAGTGCCAGTTCCAAACCAGGACCCGCCTGTTATGGGCTGGGCGGGCGACAGCCAACCGTCACGGACGCAGACTTGGTCCTCGGCTATCTGGATGCCGCGTCCTTTCTTGGCGGCGACATGGCGCTCGACAAATCTGCGGCCGAAGACGCGATCCGACAGACCTTGGCTGACCCATTGGGCCTTTCCGTGGTTGAGGCAGCTTGGGGGATCTACGAGACGGTCAACGAAAGCATGGCGCAGGCAGCAACCATTCATGCGCTGGAAAGCGGACGCAAAGTGCAGGACTTTACCGTGTTGGCCATCGGCGGGGCGGGGCCGGTTCATGCATCCAATCTTGCGCGACGCATGGGTGTACGGCGGGTGATCTGCCCGCTCGGCGCCGGTGTGGCGTCAGCCTTTGGGTTCCTTGCATCGCCGATCTCGTTCGAATTTGCCCGGGCAGTGATCGAGCCGTTGGCGGGGCTCGACCTTGCCCGTATCGACAAGATGGTGTCAGAACTGGAAGCCGAAGGCATGGAGCTTGTCACCTCTGCCGGGATCGCCGCTGCGAATGCGACAACCTCTGTCGGCGTCTTGATGCGATACTCCGGGCAGGGCTATCAGGTCGAAGTGACGATCCCGCGAGACGTGATTTCCAACGGGGACAAGGACCAAATCCAAACCTTGTTCGAAGATCGCTACCTTGCTCTTTTTGGCCGAACCGAACGCATGGCGGCTGAAATCATGTCGTGGCGTGTGGTCGTTGCTGGGCCAAAACCCGTGATCGAACCTCAGGCAGCTTTGCGTCCCGGAACCGCTCTGATTGGCCAGCGCCCGGTCTATTTCGGCGAAACAGGTGATTTCGTCGATACACCGGTCTATGATCGCTACTGCCTGCCGCCCGATCAGACCATTGCTGGCCCGGCTGTATTCGAGGAGCGGGAGTCCACAATCGTGATGCCGCCGGCGGCCAACGCACGGGCAGACCTTCATGGCAATCTCATCATAGAGCTTGACCCCTAAATTTCACCCTCTGGTGCAACCAAGACAAGGAAACAGACGTGGACTTCACGCTTGATTCAGAACGACAGATTTTTCAGGACTCCGTGCGCGGTCTTGCCCAAAGGCACCTTGCGGATAGGGCTTTGGCTCGTGCTCGTGATGCGCAGTTTCCGTTCGATGTAGCCCGTCTCATGGCCGAAAACGGTTTGATGGGCCTGACCATCCCCGAAGCCGAAGGTGGGGCGGGTGGGACCCTGCTGGACGCGGTTATCGCCATTCAGGCCGTCGCAAGTGTGTGTCCCAAAAGCGCGGATGTGGTCCAGGCAGGCAATTTTGGTGCGATCCGGACATTGGCGGAATACGCAACGGATGCGCAGAAAGAGAAGTATCTAAAGCCGCTTCTGAAGGGCGAAAAGATCATTGGCCTCGGAATGACCGAAGCCGGCGCGGGCTCTGCCGTGACGGATCTCATCACAACGGCTAAGCCCGATGGCGACGGGTATCGCGTGACCGGAGGCAAGGTTTTTACCAGCCATTCCGTGGAGGCGGATACGTTTCTTGTTTACCTGCGGTTTGGTCCCGGAACCGGGGGGATCGGTTCTGTCATTATGGAGCGCGGGATGGAGGGTTTTTCGTTTGGCGAACCCAGCACCTACATGAACGGTGAACAATGGTGTGCGCTCTATTTCGATAACGTGTATGTTCCGGGCGAGAATGTCCTTCTTGGCCCTGGTGGGTTCAAAAAGCAGATCTCGGGTTTTAATGCAGAACGCATTGGAAATGCAGCACGCGCGCAGGCGCTGGGTCGTTTCGCTTTTGACACCGCGCGAAATTATGTCATGGACCGCACACAGTTCGGGCGCCCCTTGGCCGAATTTCAGGGTCTGCAATGGAAATTCGCCGACATGCTGATGCAGCTCGAGTCTGCGCAGCTGCTGCTTTACCGAGCCGCTGTCAGTGCGGACCGCGGATTGCCGGACGCACAACAGACGGCATTGGCGAAGCTGGCCTGTAACACCGCCGGGTTTGAGGCCTGTAATCAGGCGATGCAGGCGATGGGAGGCATGGGCTATTGCGACGAGTCCCTTGTGGAGTACTGCTTTCGCAAATCGCGCGGCTGGCAGATCGCGGGCGGGTCTCTTGAGATGATGCGCAACAGGATCGCTGAGGGCATATTTGACCGCCGCTTTTCCCAACGTCCCGCGAAACCGAACTGATGCGCAACATCGACACAATCGCAGTGATCGGCACCGGCACGATGGGCCGCGGGATCGCGCAGACACTGGCAGCGGCAGGCTATACAGTTCTAGTCTTCGACCAACTCGCTGAAGCCGCTCATGCGGCTGTGGAGTTCGCGGGTCAGATGCTGGACCGGGCCGCCGATAAAGAAAAGATGACCCGTGAAAATGCGCAGGCGGCCAAGGGTCGGCTCCGGGTTGTAGAGGGCATCGGCGATCTTGCTCCCGCGCAGATGGCGATTGAGGCGATCGCGGAATCGCTGGACGCAAAACAGGCATTGTTTGCAGCACTTGAAGGCATTCTGAGCGCCGACGCTGTGCTGGCCACAAACACATCATCGCTTTCGGTGTCCGCGATTGCATCGGGTGTGCACACGCCCGGTCGCGTTATCGGGATACATTTTTTCAATCCGGTACCATTGATGAAAGTGGTGGAAGTGATCCCGGGCCTCAGGACCTCGGACACGGCACGCGATGCTGCGATGTCGGTTGTAGATCGGATCGGCTACCGCGCCATTCTTTGCAAGGATGCTCCGGGGTTTCTGATCAATCACGCAGGTCGCGGGCTTTTGACCGAAGGCATTCGCATCGTTCAAGAGTGTCTTGCTTCTGAGGCGGATGTGGATTGTGTCATGCGCGAGGGTGCAGGGTTTCGGATGGGCCCATTCGAGCTTCTGGATCTGACCGGGCTTGATGTGTCTTATCCGGTCCTGCAACTGATTTACGGGCAATTCCATCAGGACCCGCGTTATCGTCCGGGAGTCCATCTGGCTGCGCGTGTTGCCGCTAATTTGCATGGGCGCAAGACGTCTGAGGGGTTTTACCGATACGATGATGGACGGCGTGTAGACCCGGAAGAATTGGTTCCGGCTGAGGCCAAGTTGCCCCCGGTGTGGGTGCCGACCGAGATGCGTTCCTATCTTGCGTCAATCATGGAGTCGCTGGGCGCGTTAGGCGTGGAAATCGCCAATAGCCCGGACAACGCAGTTTGCCTTGTTGCCCCCTATGGTTGGGACGCGACCGAGACGGCCATCTCCATGGGGCTGGACCCCGCGCATGTTATGGGCATCGACCCTCTCACGCTTGATAGTGCGCGCGTAACCATCATGCCCACTCTTATCACTGACCCTGAGATGTGCGACGGTTTGCATCGAGCCTTATTGGCGACTGGCAAAAAGGTCACCCGCATCTCTGACAGCCCGGGATTTATCTCGCAACGAGTGCTGGCGATGATCGTGAACATCGGCTGTGAAATTGCGCAGATGCAGATCGCGTCGCCTGCCGATATCGACGACGGTGTCCGCCTTGGTCTTGGGTATCCAAAGGGACCACTGGCGCTTGGTGACAGTCTTGGTCCCCAGCGGGTGCTGGATGTTCTCGACGCGCTGCAACGCCAGACTGGTGATCCGCGTTACCGCCCCAGCCAGTACCTGCGTCATCGCGCGCGGCTTGGCATGGCGCTTGCCGGATAAAGGAGACTTCGATGCAAGACTATCAGATGTATATTGATGGCAAATGGTGCGACGCGGAGAGTGGCGAGAGGTTTCCGTCGGCAAACCCTTATACCGGACTGGATTGGGCCCGCTTTCCAAAGGCATCAGCGTCCGATGTGGACCGTGCCGTGCAGGCAGCGCATATGGCGTTCACGGAAGGAGATTGGCCACGATGGACCGCAAGTGCGCGCGGGGCTGCATTGGTTCGATTGGCGGGACTGATCACCGAAAACTCGGATAAATTGGCGGAAATAGAAGTTCGCGACAACGGCAAGCTGTTCGCCGAAATGTCTAACCAATGCAGATACATGGCCAACTGGTACGCCTATTACGGCGGCCTGGCGGACAAGGTCGAAGGATCTGTCCCACCCATCGACAAACCCGGCGTGGTCAACATGATCACCTATGAACCACTTGGCGTCTGCGCGTTGATCACGCCTTGGAATTCGCCGCTTTTGCTATTGGCGTGGAAACTGGCGCCGGCATTGGCGGCTGGAAATACGGTGGTGATCAAGCCGTCTGAATACACCTCTGCCTCTACACTGGAACTGATGCGACTGGTTGAGCAGGCGGGTATTCCCGCAGGTGTGGTCAACGTGATTACAGGCTTCGGCACAGAGGCGGGAATGCCGCTGGTGACCCATCCTTTGGTCCGCAAAATCGCCTTTACCGGTGGAGAAGCCGCAGGGCGCGCGATCAACGAAGCGGCGGCACGGGATTTCAAAAAGGTCACGCTAGAGCTTGGTGGCAAGTCACCCAATATCGTCTTTGACGACGCGGATCTGGATGCAGCTGTTCCCGGCGCGATCTCGGGTATCTTTGCAGCGTCCGGGCAAACCTGCATCGCGGGGTCTCGATTGCTTTTGCAAGACAGCATCTACGATGAATTTGTTGACCGGCTGACAGATATGACGCGCGCGGCGGTGCTTGGCGACCCGATGGATCCCGCGACCAATATATCGCCCGTGGCGACCAAAGCTCAGCACGAAAAAATCCTGTCATACATCGACATTGCGAAGGCCGAAGGTGCGACCTGCATTCTAGGTGGGAACGCTGCTCAACCGGAAGGATCAGGCGGGTACTTTGTGGAACCGACCATCTTTACCGATGTGCGCAACGATATGCGCATCGCTCAGGAAGAGGTGTTCGGTCCAGTTCTGTCAATCCTGCGGTTTCATGACGAAGACGAAGCTGTGCGCATAGGCAATGATACCAATTACGGCTTGGCAGCCGGTGTCTGGACAAATGATCTGACACGTGCGCTTCGCATGTCGCGCCGGATGCAGGCGGGCACTGTTTGGGTCAACACGTATCGCTCAACAAGCTACACGACGCCTTTTGGTGGCATCAAGAACAGCGGTCTAGGGCGAGAGAACGGCATGGAGGCGATCAAGGAATATCTGCAGCCCAAGTCCATCTGGTTGGCGGAACCTCAGGCCGTGTCCAACCCGTTTATCCGGAGGTAACCCGGTCTGGAGCGGCTTTCGATCAGGTCGTGGGGTTTGCCCATCCAAACCGCGCCATTCGGTCTGCGCGGAATGTGGAAATTGCGTTTGAATGCTGCGACGTGAGATCGATATCGTCCCAGCCATTGCTCAGTTTTTTGCGCCAGACAGGATTGAGATCAAACTCAATGTCCCGCCCGGCAATCCGTGCAGTCCCTGCCATCAGGTCAACATGTGCGTCGGCTGTACCTGTGCCCAGTTCAGCCAACAGATCCTCGACCACATCTTCTGGAAGTCGCGCCGGCAAAAGGCCATTGTTCACGGCGTTGCCGGAGAAGATATCGCCAAAACTGGGTGCGAAAACCGCCCTTATTCCGAAATCCACCAGCGCATAGACTGCAGCCTCGCGGCTTGACCCGCTGCCAAAATTGCGCCGGGTCACGAGTACCTTGGGTGATGTCCTGTTCAGCACATGATCAGGGCTGTCCTGCCTCACGTCATGCAGCAGATACCGGCCATAACCTTCGCTCCTGGGTGTCGACATAAAGCGGGCCGGGATCAGCTGATCGGTATCCACGTTTTCAGTGGGCAGGCCTGCAGCCTCTCCGTTAATGATCTTCCAACCGCTCACAGGCGTCCCTCCAGCAGAGGGCGCACGTCCGTAAGGTGGCCTGTGACGGCAGCAGCAGCGGCCATTGCAGGGCTCATGAGATGGGTGCGGGATCCACGCCCCTGACGGCCCTTGAAATTCCGGTTGGTCGAAGAGGCGCATCGCTTGCCTGCATCGACGCGATCACCATTCATGCCCACGCACATCGAACATCCCGCAGCGACCCATTCCAGCCCCGCTTCGGTAAAGATCCGGGCAAGGCCTTCTTCTTCAGCCTGTCGCTTGATCCGAGCCGATCCGGGCGACACCAGCCCGGGGACACGTACGCGTCGCCCGGCAAGCACCTTTGCGGCCATCCGCAGGTCTTCGATCCGGCCATTGGTGCAGGACCCGATGAAGATCTGATCCACCGGAATGGACGTCAACGGTGTCTCAGGCGTCAGGTCCATATACTCGAGCGAGGCGCGCATGGCCGCGCGCTTGCTGGCATCGTATTGGTTTGGGTCGGGCACCTTTCCGGTGATCGGCAGGGCTTCTTCGGGGGACGTGCCCCATGTCACCGTTGGGGCGATATCCTTTGCGTCAAGATGTTCTTCTCGGTCGAATGCGGCATCCGGATCGCTGTTCAGCTGCGCCCAGTCCTCAACAGCACGTGTCCAGTTGTCGCCCTTTGGCGCATAGCGACGCCCTTCCAGATAGGCGAAAGTCACCTCATCCGGTGCGACCAGACCCAATCGAGCGCCACCTTCGATCGACAGGTTGCACAAAGTCATCCGGCCCTGCATGCTCAGGTTACGTACAGCCGAACCTGCATATTCGATGGCATGTCCTCGTGCCCCGTCTGCGCCAAGCTTGGCGATCCAGTGCAGCGCCATATCCTTAGCCGTCACCCCCTCGCCAAGCGTGCCTTCAACGGTGATCCGCATGGTGCGTGGCCGTGTTTGCCACACCGTCTGGGTTGCGAGGATATGCGCAACCTCGGTGGCTCCGACGCCAAAGGCCAAAGCGCCGAACGCCCCATGTGTCGAGGTGTGGCTGTCGCCGCAATTCACCTGCACTCCCGGAAGGGTCAGACCAAGCTCTGGTCCGATCACATGCACTATGCCTTGTTCGGGATCTTTGAGATCGAACAGTTGGATGCCATGCGCGCGCGCATTGTCGCCCAGCGTGCGGATCATACGGGAAATGTCAGGATCCAGAGTGCCTGCGCGCGTCGGCGCATAGTGGTCAACAACGGCAAAGGTCAGTCCCGGCTCGGACACCTTTTGGTTGCGCGCGGCCAGTTTGGCAAAGGCGTGGTGGGACCCCTCGTGAACCAGATGCCGGTCGACCCAAAGCAAAGCTGTGCCATCGTCGCGCTGCAGAACCGTGTGTGCCTTCCAGAGCTTTTCGAGCAGCGTTTGAGACGGGCTCATTCGGCTGCCTCTGCCCTCGGCACATCAATCACCGGTTCCCAGTGGCGGGTTTCATCCGTGCCGACCCTATGCAGCGACATTTCTAGCCGGAACAGGTCTGGCCGGTAGAGCGCTGAGAGATATTCGACACCGCGTCCGTTTGCGTCCAGCACGACACGGCGAAGGGCCAGAACCGGTGCGCCGACGCTAAGCTCAAGGACCTCTGCCACATCTGGTGTGGCAAGGGTGGCACTGACACTTTGATGGGCGCGCTCAATACACACACCCGATCGTTCCAGCAGGCGAAACAGCGGTTTTGTCGCCAGATCCGCCTCTGTATAATTGGCAGCGATTTCTTCTGGAACGTATGTGGTGAGGTGCGAGAAAGCGCGCCCTTGCGCCAATCGCACGCGCACTGCGTTCTGAACCCGGTCACCTTCGGTCAGACCCATGGCTTCGGCAACTAAGGCCGGTGCTGGGCCATAAGAGAATGACAAGAGGCGGGCAGTTGTCTTCTGGTCCATTTCCACAAGTTGAGGGATCAGAGTTGTGAAATCCGCAAGGACTGGGGGTTGTGTCGCCTGCGCTTGCACAACTTTGCCGGACCCTGCGCGTCGCGCGATCATTCCGTCCTGCGCCAGCGCATCCAATGCGCGGCGGACCGTCACACGTGATACGCCTAGTCTTAACGCCAGCTTCTGCTCTCCCTCAAGCGATGCCCCCGGAGCGTGCAGTCCGCGCAAGATTTCTTCTTGCAACACCAAGTATACCCGTCGCGCCTTGCCCCCTTCAGGAAGTCCGGCTCCTTTTCCGGCTGCTCCATCTTGCGCCATGAAATCCTCCACTGATCGCCAGAGACTAACGTCTAGTCTAACAAACACAAGAAATCTCACTTCCACAGA
>CALGTJ010000772.1 GCA_937901435.1 uncultured Rhodobacter sp.
CAACCTTTCGTGAATTGTGTGGTGTCTTGAGGCCTTTGTTGGCAGGGAGAAATTTCACTGGCAGCAATGGAACCGGTTAAGTACGAAGATCCAAATCAGGAAACTTTTGCATCTAGACTTGAATGAAACGAAGCACTTTATTGACCGCCCCAGTAGGTAATGCTGGTTCGCGACGAACCGCAGGTCAGGCAATTTAGACAACTGGCAATATGAAATGCCGTTTGGACATCTCACTTCGCAGAAAGTAGTATCTCCATAAGTTCGTGTTGCGAAAGAACGAAAGGATTTCCGCTCATCGATGATGCTTTAGACGCAGCTTCGGCAACTTTAGAATAGTCCGCCAAGGATAACCCCAACCCTTCCAAGCCGGGAAGACCCATTCTCTGGGACCAGCTACGCAACGCAGTAATACCCATCCCTTTTTCACCCTTTGCAAAATAGGTGTCAATTTGATGTAAAACCCAATGCAAGCGAACAGATACTTCCGTATGTTCCTCTGCTTTGCGTAGATGCGATTCAAGGACAGCGGGAAGCAGTGCACCGCAAATTTCGCCATGGGGAGCATTGGTTTCTCCGCCAATAACGCCTGCGAAACCATGTATGGCCCCAAGGCCCGCATTCGCTAAGGCCAACCCACCACATGTACTGACCCAAGCCATGCCGTCCCACGCTTCGGGCGTGTCATATTCCACCAAATCTCTCAGCGCACTGAGGCCATTCGAAATGGCCTCATGGCACAAGGCGTCGGTCATCGGATTGGCTTTGATCGAAAGATACGGCTCAATTACCTGAGTGACCGCGTCGAGCCCGGCCGCAAGAGCCACCTGTTTAGGCGCACCCTGCATGAGGGAGGGGTCAACGATGGCAACGTTGGGCACCATCCTTGGGTCGCGGAGGCTAACCTTGATACTATGATCAGGTACCAAGATAACCGCATTTTTTGTGACTTCCGCACCGGTCCCTGCCGTTGTTGGCAGGGCGATCATCGGCAAGGGTGCGTGATCTAGGGGGCGACCGTCGCCAACGACTTCGAGGTAAGTCTTGGGATCGCCTTTACAGGGGATCAACGCTGCCAGCGCTTTGGCAAAATCGAGGACGGAACCGCCGCCAAGCCCTATCACAATATCCGGTAAGACCCCGTTCAACTGGCGCAGCGCGCGTTCGATATCGGGCAAGCTGGGCTCATTCGCGCAACTGACCCTTTCGATCGTCAAACCCGCCGCATGACACGCATCAATCAACCACTGCGCGCGCCCAACATTTGCGCCATGTACCAACAGAACAGAAGTGCCGAAAGTTGCGGCCAGTACCGCCGTCTTCTGGCTTTGACCCCGTCCAAAGTGGATCGCTTGCGGGCTGAAAAAGGAAAACATCGCCTAAACGCTCATTGTGGCATGGACGGCTCTGCCCCATGCCGCGTATTTTTTGGCACGGAGGCTGTCATCCATTGCGGGTATAAATTGTGCTTCACAGGCCCATGTCTTGGCGAATTCAACTTGGTCGGGATAGACGCCGGCGTGCATTCCTGCCAACCACGCCACGCCAAGGGCTGTGGTTTCTTGGCTCGAAGGTCTGTCGACGGCAGCTGAAATGATATCAGACAAAAACTGCATCGCCCAATCGTTGGCAGACATGCCGCCATCGACTCGCAACGTAGGTTGTACGCCAGGTGCCTGCCAGTCCGCCGCCATCGCTTGCAGCAGATCCCGTGTCTGGTAGCCAATGCATTCGAGCGCGGCCTTTGTCATTTCAGCGGGTCCTGTTGCGCGAGTCAGGCCGAAAGCAGCCCCTCTGCAATCAGGGTTCCAATAAGGGGCACCCAGACCAACAAAGGCCGGAACGAGGATCACGTTTTGTTGTGGATCTGCCTGTTCGGCCAAGGCCTGCGTCTCAGACGCGTCCTGAATAATCTGCAGCCCATCCCGCAGCCATTGTACGACCGCGCCCGCGACGAAAATCGAGCCTTCAAGCGCATAAGTCGGGTTGCCATCGAGCTGATAGGCGATTGTGGTGAGTAAACGGTTGCTCGACATGACAGGCGTATCGCCAGTGTTCAAAAGCGCAAAGCACCCCGTGCCATAGGTCGATTTTATCATACCAGGTTCAAAACAAGCCTGCCCGATTGTGGCGGCTTGCTGATCTCCGGCAACGCCATTGATGGGAATTTTAACGCCAAACAAATCCGACCGGGTGTTGCCAAAATCAGCGGCACAGTCTTTGACCTGCGGCAGCATCTGCATGGGAATATCAAGGAGCTCACAGATCGTGCTGCTCCACCGGCCTTTCCGAATATCATAAAGCATTGTGCGTGCGGCGTTGGTAGCATCCGTGGCGTGGGTTTTCCCGCCGGTCAGTTTCCAAATGAGAAAGGCATCAACAGTGCCAAACAGCAACTCGCCGTTTTGCGCGCGGGCTCGCGCGCCATCTACGTGATCCAATATCCATTTCAGCTTGGTGCTTGAGAAATAGGGGTCGAGCAAAAGCCCCGTGCGCTCCGTGATCATCGGCTCATGACCCGCATCTCGCAGTGCTGCGCAGGTGTCAGCACTGCGGCGGTCCTGCCAGACGATCGCGTTATGCAGCGGCTCGCCAGTTTGCTTGTCCCAAACGATGACGGTTTCGCGCTGATTAGTGATGCCGATTGAGACAATTTGCGAAGGCGATATGCCAGCGAGGCTGACGACTTCACGACAGGTAGATAGCGTCGTATCCCACAAGTCTTGAGGATTGTGTTCAACCCAGCCGGATTGGGGAAAATGTTGCGCGAATTCTTCCTGCGCACTGGCACATGCAGCCATCGTCGCGTCGAACAATATCGCTCGGGTTGATGTCGTGCCTTGGTCAATTGCTAGGACATAATTCATGAAGGGCCGCCGGTGGTTCGAGGTGAGATCAGCGGCCCTTCTTATAGGGCCGCTGAACTTGGACGTGTTCATAAAACCATTTGAATTGGAGCCAATCACTTGGTTCCAAAGCAAGGGTTTACTGCCAGGATTTGATCAGCTCGTCATAAGAGATCGTTACCGGTGCTTCGTCTTCATTGGCCAGTTTCGCTTTGGGCGAACCTGATTGAGACAACCAGTAATCGGGATCTTTCTCTTCGTTCATAACTGGACCAAGGTCGCCCTGCACACCGGCACGCTCCAGACGGATCAGAACTTTTTCCTGATCTGCGCAAAGTGAGTCGAGTGCTTCCTGAGGTGTCTTGGCACCGGACATTGCGTCGCCGATGTTCTGCCACCACAGCTGAGCCAGCTTTGGATAGTCAGGAACGTTGGTGCCGGTTGGCGACCATTGAACCCGTGCTGGTGAGCGGTAGAATTCGATCAAACCACCCAGTTTTGGCGCACGCTCGGTAAAGCTTTCATGCTGGATCGTAGATTCACGAATGAATGTCAGACCAACATGGCTTTTCTTCACGTCGACAGTCTTGGACGTCACGAACTGCGCATAGAGCCACGCAGCCTGAGCACGATCTACAGGTGTGGATTCCATCAGCGTCCACGAACCGGCATCTTGGTAGCCGATCTTGGTGCCTTTGGTCCAATATGCGCCGTGTGGCGAAGGTGCCATGCGCCATTTTGGCGTGCCATCTTCGTTCATTACGGGCAGATCAGGTTCTACTGATGCCGCAGTAAACGCCGTGTACCAGAACATCTGCTGTGCAACGTTACCCTGCGCAGGAATTGGGCCTGCCTCAGAGAATGTCATACCAGCAGCAGCCGGAGGAGAGTATTTTTCCAGCCATTCGATTGCCTTGGTTACAGCATAGACTGCCGCTGGACCGTTTGTGGCACCGCCACGCGCGACACAAGAGCCGACCGGCTGCGACTTGTCGTTGACGCGGATACCCCATTCGTCAACAGGCAGGCCATTCGGCTCACCTATGTCGCCAGCGCCAGCCATGGAAAGCCACGCATCAGTATAGCGCCAACCCAAGGATGGATCTTTCTTGCCATAGTCCATGTTGCCAAAGACTTCGCCTTCTACACCAAGGCGTGATAGGTCACGACCGGTAAAGAATTCAGCGATGTCCTCGTAGGCAGACCAGTTGACCGGAACACCCAGATCGTAGCCATATTTGGCTTTGAAGTCCGCTTTGTTCTGCTCGTCGTTGAACCAATCATACCGGAACCAATACAAATTCGCGAACTGTTGGTCGGGCAGTTGATAGACCTTACCATCCGGACCCGTGGTAAACGACAGGCCGATAAAATCGGCCAGATCAAGATTGGGGTTGGTCACTGCAGCGCCTTCACCAGCCATCCAGTCGGTCAGGTTACGCGCTTGCTTGTAACGCCAGTGGGTGCCGATCAGGTCACTGTCATTGATATAGGCGTCATAGATGTTTTCGCCTGACTGCATTTGCGTTTGCAGTTTTTCAACAACGTCGCCTTCTCCGATCAGATCATGCGTCACCTTGATGCCGGTTATGGCCTCAAACGCAGGTGCCAGAACGGTGGACTCGTATGTGTGCGTACCAATCGTCTCGGACACAACATTGATCGACATACCAGTGTAAGGGGCTGCCGCATCGACAAAAAACTGCAGTTCAGCCTCTTGATCAGCACGTGACAGCGTCGAAAGTTCCCCGATTTCGCTATCAAGGAATGCCTTGGCGGCCTCCATATCAGCGAACGCAGGTGCGGCAAGCATGCAAGCAGCAAGGCCTATCGCAGTGGTTCCTTTAAATCGCAAGTTCATTTTTGTTCCTCCCTAGATGTGAACAGTTAAGGTGGTCCGGTTCTTGCTCGCCGGATCACCCGTTCGATTAAACCCAGCGGAAAACCGCTAAAGCGTAAAAGAAGCAGACGATCAGCGCACCCCATTGCGGCGCACTGAGTAGTCCAAGCCAAGCCAGATTGATAAAGGCAGAGCCCAGCAGCGTGATGAATAGTCTGTCACCACGGGTCGTCTCAATCCTGAGGATGCCGTTGCGCGGGACCTCCGGAAACTTGATCGCAAGCACTGTGAACGTGACCAGCGTTATTGTGATGATGCCGAAGAAAACGGCGGTCGGCCAAGTCCATGCCATCCATTCCATAGTTATTTCTCCTCGCTTAGACGCGGCCCAGGGCAAAGCCCTTGGCGATGTAATTGCGGACAAAGTAGATCACCAAAGCACCCGGCAGGATCGTGAGAACCCCAGCCGCAGCCAACACCCCCCAGTCGATGCCAGCAGCACCCACCGTACGTGTCATTGTGGCGGCGATTGGTTTTGCGTTTACCGATGTGAGCGTGCGGCTGAGCAGCAGTTCGACCCAGCTGAACATGAATAGAAAGAACGCCGTTACACCGATACCAGAGGCCACCAGCGGAGTGAAAATACGAATAAAGAAGCGCGGGAATGAATAGCCGTCGATATAAGCTGTCTCGTCGATTTCCTTTGGCACGCCACGCATGAAACCTTCTAATATCCAAACCGCCAGCGGCACGTTGAACAGGCAATGCGCCAGAGCGACGGCAATATGCGTGTCAAACAACCCTACTGAGCTGTAGAGCTGGAAAAACGGCAGGGCAAAGACCGCGGGAGGTGCCATCCGGTTGGTCAGTAGCCAAAAGAACAGGTGCTTATCGCCCATAAAAGTATAGCGGCTGAAGGCATAAGCCGCAGGAAGCGCCACCAGCAGCGAGATGACCATGTTCATCACCACATAAGCCATGGAGTTGAGATAGCCTGTATACCAAGACGCATCCGTCAGGATCGTCAGGTAGTTGTCAAAGGTCAGGTCACGGGGCCACAGTGTAAAGCTGTTGAGGATCTCCGAGTTGGTTTTGAGGCTCATCATCACCAGCCAGTAGATCGGCAACAGCAGGAACAGCAGGTACAGGCCCATAACAATGGCATTGCCCCTGATTGAGGGCAGGCCCAAACTGCGCTTGGTCGGGGTGATTGTGAAGTCAGACATCAGTGGCCATCCCTTTTATCGAGGTTCGTCATCACCGTGTAGAACACGTAAGACACCAGCAGGATCACAAGGTAATACATGATCGAGAACGCCGCAGCCGGACCAAGGTCAAACTGCCCCAGCGCCATCTTGACCAGATCAATCGACAAGAAGGTCGTTGAGTTGCCCGGTCCCCCACCCGTCACCACAAACGGTTCGGTGTAGATCATGAAGCTGTCCATAAAACGCAACAGGATCGCGATCATCAGCACGCCCATGATCTTGGGTAACTCGATAAAGCGGAAAACTTTCCAACGGCTGGCCTGATCAATCTTGGCTGCTTGATAATAGGCGTCCGGGATGGACTGCAAACCAGCGTAGGCCAAAAGGGCGACCAGAGAAGTCCAGTGCCAAACGTCCATGACAATTACTGTGATCCAAGCAGCATAGAAATCTTGGGTATAGTTATAGTCGATCCCCAAGGCAGCCAGCGTATACCCAAGAAGGCCAATATCAACACGGCCGAAAATCTGCCAAATTGTGCCGACGACATTCCAAGGAATGAGCAATGGTAGCGACATTAGGACCAAGCAAAACGAGGCCCAAAAGCCCTTCTTTGGCATGTTCAACGCGACAAAAATGCCGAGTGGGATTTCTATGGCCAAAATGATTGCGGAAAACGTGATCTGTCGCCCAAGGGCATTCCACATGCGCTCAGATGCCAACATCTCTTCGAACCATTCAAGGCCAGCCCAGAAGAACTTGTTGTTCCCGAATGTATCCTGCACCGAGTAGTTTACGACGGTCATCAGCGGGATGACCGCAGAAAATGCCACCAGCAAAAGCACCGGCAAGATGAGGAACCATGCTTTTTGATTAACTGTTTTGTTCATGTCAGGCCGCCTTCGGCGCGACGCGCCAGCTATCTGAATAGACGTTGATACCTGCCGGATCAAAGACCACGCGGTTCATATCGGGCGAAATTTCAGCACCTTCAGCAGCAAGGACGTTAATCTCGGTGCCGTGGAAATCGGCGCGCACGATTTTATGGCGGCCCACGTCTTCGACCCGTTTGATCGTCACAGGCAGACCTTCGTCGCCCGCACTCAGTGATGTGAATTCTGGTCGAACTCCCAATTCAACCTTACCGTCAAGCGACCCGTAGCCTTTGCCCAGTGAAATCTGCGTGCCTTCAAGCATCGCCTTGTCACCGTCCACCTGCGCGGTCAACACATTCATCCCGGGCGAGCCGATAAAATAGCCAACAAATGTATGCTCTGGTTGTTCAAAAAGTTGTTGGGGTGTCCCCATCTGGACAACACGGCCATCAAACATCACCACGACCTTATCCGCAAACGTCAGCGCTTCGGTCTGGTCATGCGTCACGTAGATCATCGTGTGCCCAAACTCATGGTGCAGGGACTTCAACTGCGTGCGCAATTCCCATTTCATATGCGGGTCGATCACGGTCAGCGGCTCGTCAAACAACAGCGCATTCACGTCTTCGCGCACCATGCCACGGCCGAGCGATATCTTTTGTTTGGCATCCGCCGTCAGGCCCCTTGCCTTGTGATTCAGGGTGTCTTCCATCCCGATCATTGCGGCAATCTGTTGCACGCGCTCTTTGATATAGGCTGGATCAGCCCTACGATTGCGCAGCGGAAATGCCAGATTATCGCGTACCGTCATTGTATCATACACCACGGGAAACTGGAAAACCTGTGCGATGTTGCGCTCGGTTGTCGGGGCCATCGTCACGTCACGGTCATTGAACAGGATACGCCCTTGAGACGGGTGCAGCAGACCCGAAATGATATTGAGCAATGTAGATTTACCACAGCCAGATGCCCCTAGCAGCGCATAAGCTTCGCCATCGACCCAGTCGTGGTTCAGTTCTTTAAGCGCAAAGTCATCTTCGCTCGTCGGATTTGGCAGATAGGAATGTGCCAGATTTTCGAGAGTGATTTTTGCCATGATTTTTATCCCTCAGGCCGCAACTGCATAGGCAGCGGGTGCTACCGATGTGCCGTCTTGGGCAAAGATGTAGACGTGTTTGGGGTCTAGGTAGACGTTCAGCGATGCGCCGATTTCCAACGCTTTTACGCCGTGCACCAGACCGACCCAGTTTTCGCCGTGGTGATCCAGGTGGATGAAAGTCTCAGATCCGGTGATCTCGGTCACGTTCAATTTGCCGGTGAATTCGAGCGCACCCGGAGCTTGTTGCTTCAACTCAAGATGGTTGGGACGAAATCCTGCGATATAACTGCCATCTTTCAACTCTTCAAAAGTGCCGGATGCAGGTGCAGATTGTTCATCGCCGAATAGCAAGCGGTCACCGGTTTTTTGGATATCTAGAAAGTTCATTGGGGGATCGGAAAACACCCGCGCCGTAGTGGCGTTGACAGGCTGGCGGTAAACCGTTGGTGTCTTGCCAAACTGCGTAATCGTGCCTTCCCACATCGCAGCGGTGTTACCGCCCAGCAGCAGCGCTTCTTCAGGTTCTGTCGTGGCATAAACGAAGATGGACCCCGCTTCTTCGAATATCTTAGGGATTTCTGCACGCAATTCTTCGCGCAATTTATAGTCAAGGTTCGCTAGAGGTTCGTCCAACAGCACCAGTCCCGCATCTTTGACAAGCGCACGGGCAAGGGCGCACCGCTGCTGTTGCCCGCCCGATAGTTCAAGTGGCTTGCGATCCAGAAAGGGCGATAATTTCATCAGGTCAGCCGCTTTTTTGACAGCCTCATCAATCTGGCCTTTGGATTGGCCCAACAGCCGCATCGGGCTTGCGATGTTCTCGTACACTGTCATTGACGGGTAGTTGATGAACTGCTGATACACCATCGCTACGCCCCGGTCCTGCACCCGCATCCCCGTCACGTCTTTTCCGCCCCAGATGACTTTACCTGTTGTGGGCACATCAAGCCCCGCCATGACGCGCATCAAAGATGTCTTTCCCGACGATGTTGGGCCAAGCAAAACATTCATCGTTCCTGATGACAGCTCCAGATCTGTTGGATAGATATGTGCTTGGCCATTAATGACCGTAGACACACCCTCAAGAACAAGTGACATTTCTCTCTCCCTTTCGCAGTTCACACTGCGTGTTGCTCGGGCAGATTGGCGGCGGAATTAACCATCCAACTGTCCAAAGCATCGATTTCCTTTGACGTCATTCTGAGCCCCAACTTCGAGCGCCGCCAGATGATATCTTCGGCGGTATTGGCGAATTCACGCTCAATCAACCAGTTTACTTCGCGTTCCGTCAGATTGGACCCGAAGTTTTGCCCCAGATCACCCTCTGTTTTTGCGTCGCCCAGTAGATCAAAAACTTCTGAACCATAGGCCTTGAGCAGACGATTAAGCCAGCGTTCCGTCAAAAACGAGTATTTCGTCTTCAATTTTTCTGTGAGCGCCGCGACACCATCAACCGGAAAATCACCCCCCGGAAGAGCGACACCCGCTGTCCATTGCGGCCCTGTCTGGGCAAAGAATGGCGCTATTTCCTCAAGAGCGCTTTCCGCAAGCTTACGGTAAGTCGTGATCTTGCCACCAAAGACATTCAGGATAGGTCCACCTGCAGACTGGTCCAACTTTAGAACATAATCGCGTGTCGCTGCCGTCGCAGAGGTGGCCCCATCATTATAGAGTGGGCGCACGCCGGAATAGGTAAACACGATATCATCACGCGTGACGGGCTGTTTCAAGTACTTCGAAGCGAAATCCAACAGGTAGTCCTGCTCTTGTGGGGTGCAAACTGGTTTTTCATGCACGTCAACATGGTCCGCGTCGGTGGTGCCAATCAGGGTGAAATCGGTTTCGTACGGAATCGTGAAAATGATCCGCCCATCTTCGCCCTGAAAGAAATAGCACTTGTCGTGGTCATACAATTTGCGTGTTACGATATGACTGCCCCGCACCAGACGAACGCCTTCGTTCGAATTGATCCGCATCGTGCTGCGAATGATGTCCTCAACCCAAGGGCCACTTGCATTCACTATCATTCGTGCCGTCACAATGCGTCGCTCACCACCCTGCGCCTCTAGTGTAATCTGCCACATACCACCCACTTGCGTGGCTGAAACGACCTTGGTGCGCACATTGATAAGAGCCCCACGGGCTTGTGCATCTCGGGCGTTCAGAACTACCAGACGGCTGTCTTCGATCCAGCAATCAGAGTACTCATAGGCCTGCTCGAACCGGTCTTGCAGCGGCGCACCCACCGGTGTCCCCTTCAATTTCAGCGAGGTTGTCCCTTTTAGAATTTTCCGGCCGCCCAGATTGTCATACATGAAAAGGCCAAACCGGATGAGCCATGCAGGTCTGCGGCCCTTCATCCAAGGCATCACGACATTCAGCACCTTCGAAGTTGGTGTGTCACTCTCAAACCGCATGTCTTTGTGGTAGGGCAGTACAAAACGCATGGGCCAAGAAATATGTGGCATCGCCTTGAGCAGGGTTTCGCGCTCTATCAGTGCTTCCCGGACGAGGCGGATTTCCCAATATTCAAGATAGCGAAGGCCACCATGAAACAGCTTGGTCGAGGCGGAGGATGTGGCAGAGGCAAGATCGTTCATTTCAGCCAACTCAACGCTCAATCCACGGCCGACAGCGTCACGTGCAATTCCACATCCATTGATGCCGCCCCCAATGACGAACAGATCAACGATGTCCTGATTTTTATGTTGATCCAACGAAGCCTCCCCGCACTCATTTTTTTGACGCAGCCTCCCAGCTCACGAAGTTGATTCAGTCAACACCACAACACAAAATGTTGCAATAACGAATGTTCGTTTTTATTCGTTATTGGATATAACGTTGGAAATACGTATTTTTATTTTCGAAGTTACACGACTTCTCGATCTTTTGGATGTTTATGTAATACGCACTCTTGACGATTCGTCAGGTTTATTGGCTGATAAGGGAGGACAAGCGCCCCGCTTTCATGTGGTTGGATCAGCGCTGTAGTGGAGTAAGTGATGGCGTCAAATTTCAGACAGAAAGAAATCCTTGATCTTGCCCGCAAGGAGGGAAAGGTCACAGTGGACGGCCTCGCGGATCTCTACGACGTTACTGTTCAAACAATCAGGCGCGATCTCTCCGATCTTGCAGAAAGTGGTCGGCTTGAAAGAGTGCACGGAGGTGCGGTTGTGCCTTCAGGCGTCGTGAACATCCTCTATGAAGAGCGCCGTCGCCTGAATGATGTGGGCAAAAGAGAGATTGCTGTCGAATGCGCGCGCGCCATTCCAGATGGGGCCTCGGTTTTCATGAACATCGGCACAACGACCGAAGCTGTCGCGCATGAGTTACTGGATCATGAAAATCTTCTGGTTGTCACAAACAATCTGAATATCGCGAACATTCTGGCAATCAATCACAGCTGCGAAATCATTCTGGCAGGCGGAGTCTTGCGCCGCGCAGATGGCGGCATCGTGGGAGGTTTGACAGTCGAAATGGTCAAACAGTTCAAGTTTGACTACTCGGTTCTGGGCTGCTCGGCCATTGATGCAGACGGAGATCTGCTGGATTTCGACGGGCAAGAAGTGGTGGTCAGCAAAATCGCGATTCAGCGGTCACGCAAAATCATGATTGTGGCCGACCACCTCAAGTTTACGCGCAAGGCACCGCTGACAATATGCTCCTTGAGTGATGTTGATGTGCTGCTGACAGACGACAAACTTTCTCCACAGCTAACAGCCAATTGTGAGAGCTGGGGCTGTCGAATTGTGACCGTATGAGCCTGTCTTTGGCGCTATCGGACGTCAGAGTCGTATGAAGTATCGGACCGAAATTGGCTGGTTGTTCGTGGCCCCTGCCGCGCTGATCATATCGCTTGTCGGGCTGGTGCCCTTGATCACAGTGGTGAACTATTCTTTTTTCGAAATTTTCATTCTGAACGCACGTTTTTGGGTTGGTACGGAATGGTACGCCGAAATTATCGGGTCGGAGCGCTTTTGGGCCAGCTTTGGCCGCAGCACGTTGTTTTCCGCATTCGTCCTCACCATCCAGATCCCCCTAGGCATCGCAATTGCGCTTTGCATTCCAAAACGCAAAATCTGGGTCGGCATCACACTCGCGCTCGTTGCTTTGCCCTTGCTGGTTCCTTGGAACATGATCCCATCGCTATGGCTCAGTTTGTTGAATTCCGAGACAGGAATATTGGGTCGCATATTGCCAAATCTGGGTTGGGCGTCGGACTGGAAACTCTCGACGCCGCACACTTGGGCGGTGATCATTGTGATGGATGTCTGGCATTGGACCAGCCTTGTTGTGATCCTTTGCTACAGCGCTTTAACAACAGTTCCAGCAGCTTACTATCAAGCTGCGGCAATTGACGGGGCCAGCCCCTGGCAGGTGTTTCGCCACATCCAACTGCCAAAATTGCACCATGTTCTGCTAATGGCGATCCTGCTGAGGTTCATGGATTCCTTCATGATTTACACCGAAGCGTTTCCCATCAATGCAGGTGGCCCTGACGGGGCAACGACATTTCTCGCCGTGGATTTGGGTGAAGAAATAAGGGCGTTCAACTATGGTCCTTCCGCTGCGCGATCCGTGATCTATTTCATGATCATTTTGACGGTAGCATGGATGTTCAGCAAAGCGCAGGACATGCTTGATTGCGGGGAAAGGTCATGACCTTCGTATACCGATACTTGCCTGCATTGAAAGTCACGGCCTTGCTGGCTTTCATCCTCTTTGCGTGCCTGCCGTTGGTCCAGATGACACTCATCAGCTTCACCGTGACGCTGCCAAAACCCAGTGCTGAGGTGGGCAGCCTCACTCTCACCAACTACACAAATATCTGGAACAGTCCCAATCTGCGTTCCTCTTTTGTAAATTCGATTGCCTATGTGCTGATCAATATCTGCATCACCGTTCCCGTAGCGATACCTGCCGCTTATGCGTTTTCGCGCATGTCCTTTTCAGGCGACAAGCACCTTTTTCTGGCTTTCATCGCCTTTCGGATCACGCCGCCTGTGGTTCTGACGTTGCCCATTTTTCAGCTGTTTTCGGCGCTTGAGATCGTGAATTCAGTCTTTGGGATCGCCCTGGCGCATTGCCTGTTTAATCTGCCGATCTCCATTTGGATTTTGCAAGGATTTATCTCGGCTATCCCCAAAGAACTTGACGAAACCGCCTTTCTGGACGGTTATTCCCGCCCGCGTTTTATTTGGAAGTTCCTGCTGCCGCAAATTGCTCCGGGTATCGCTGTGACAGCGTTCTTTTGCTTCATGTTCTCCTGGGTCGAAGTTGTTTTTGCGCGCATTCTAACAACTACCAACGGCAAACCCATCAGTATGGCGATCAATTCACTTTTCGGATTTCATACCGACATCGGCCTGGTCATGGCCGTTACAACGGCAGCAATGATGCCAGGCGCCGTTTTGCTCTTTGCGATGCGCACTCATTTATCACTGGGCTTCAGGGTTGGCCGCGTTTGAAATCCATCGATTTCAAAAATCAAGTGAAACAGCTGTTTTGTAGGTCTTGAGTCTGACGCCGGCGTTGATCAGGCGTGCAAATTGATATTGTGTCCGCTGACCAATAGAAAAACCAAACAAGGGATTTTGGCCGGGAGTTTTCACAGCTTGCGGTCGAGCGAGCAGAAGAAAAGTCTACGTCTTGATTGTTGGGACCAAGCGAAGCGAAGACCCGCCTGAGATTTGTCCGGATCGACGCGTTCGAACGGCCGGTTTGGTGAAATGTGCTGCACTGCCCAATAAGCGACGCTGCAAGTGCGAGGAAATGCTGCGTCAGCAATAACCGCACGTGCATAAGGCCGGTTTGTCCCGCAAACAGCCATCCATGCACAGTTCAACCAATGGCTGCAATCCATTCGTCATTCTGA
>CALGTJ010000773.1 GCA_937901435.1 uncultured Rhodobacter sp.
GGAGCCATAGAAATCATCGAAAACGCTTACATGCAGTAGAGCCTGACTTGTGCCCGCGGATGCGCTGCGCCATGTAAGAGCGACAGTCGTTTAGCCGGAGGTTCTAAAATGTCACTGCGTGTCGCTTTTCAGATGGATCCGATTCAGTCGGTCAACATCGATGCCGATAGCTCGTTCCGGCTGGCCGAAGAAGCGCAAGCGCGCGGGCACAGTCTGTTCTTTTACACACCGGATAAGCTGGCTTTTCAGGGGGGTAAGATCACGGCACGTGGTCACGCGATGACGGTGCAGAGGGTCAAGGGTGATCATGTTACTCTTGGGCCTGAGGAAGAGGTGGATTTGGCGGATTGGGATGTGGTTTGGCTGCGGCAGGATCCACCGTTCGACATGGGGTACATCACCACCACTCATCTTCTGGACCGCATCCATCCGAGCGCGCTCGTTGTAAATGATCCATTTTGGGTGCGCAATTATCCTGAAAAACTGCTGGTCTTGGATTTTCCACAGCTGATCCCCCCAACGATGATTGCCCGCGATCTGGCCACGTTGCGCAGTTTCAAAGAGGAGCACGGGGACATCATCCTCAAGCCGCTTTATGGCAACGGCGGGGCCGGTGTGTTTCGCCTCGGTCCGCAGGATCGCAATCTCGCCTCGTTGCACGAGCTTTTCGCCAGCATCAACAGAGAGCCGCTGATTGCGCAGAAATTCCTGCCGGCTGTGTCCAATGGTGACAAACGGGTGATTCTTGTGGATGGAGAGCCGGTAGGCGCGATCAACAGGGTCCCACAACAGGGTGAGACCCGTTCGAACATGCATGTGGGCGGCAAGGCTGTGAAATCAGAGCTGACCGACCGCGATCTAGAGATCTGTGCAGCCATTGGGCCGCTTTTGCGTGAAAAGGGACAGATTTTCGTCGGCATAGATGTGATTGGCGAGTATCTGACAGAGATCAACGTGACGTCTCCCACGGGGATTCAGGAATTGGAACGATTTGACGGCAGCAATATTGCCGCCAAAATCTGGGAGGCGATCGAAGCGCGCCGGGCGTGAGTCGTCGTCTGGCCCTGTTTAACCTCCTCGCAAAAGCCCTGTTCAAGCCGCTGCTGCGCCATCAAAAAAGCATCGCACGCGCAAGGTTTGGGTTCCTTTGGACGACCAGACTCTTGACGCGCCTGCCTGCCCATACTGCGATTATACAGGACGCAGTCTTGCCCGGCGAATGGGTCTGGTCCGGAAAGGTCAGGCATCGGGGTGTGATCCTGTATCTGCACGGCGGGGGCTATATCATGGGCAGCCCGCAAACACACCGGGCCATGGTGGCGCGGTTGTCCCGTCTGTCTGGTTTGCGCGCCTTTGTCCCTGATTACCGGCTTGCGCCAGAGCACCCCTTTCCCGCCGCGTTGCAGGACGCCCGCGTGGCTTGGGACAGGTTGCTGGCCTTGGGCTATCGCCCCGGCGAGATCGTGATTGGGGGCGACAGCGCAGGTGGTGGGTTGGCCTTGGCGCTATTGGCGCAGATATGCCAGGCGGGGCACCCTCCGAGGGCGCTGTTTGCCTTTTCGCCTTGGACTGATCTTACGTTATCCGGTGGTTCGATGACGGAAAACGCCGAGGCGGACGTGCTTTTCCCTGCGTATCGTGCAGAAGAATTGCGCGACATGATTGTCCCGTCCGAAAAAGCCGCTGATCCTGCTATGTCCCCGCTTTTTGCCAAATTTCCCTCTTGTCCTTCGGTCTTTATACAATGCTCGCAAAGTGAGATTTTACGGGATGATTCCCTTCGAATGGGCAAGAGATTGCGCGGTTTTGGGGCTGAGATGACGCTACATTGCCTGCCCGGACGCCCGCATGTGTGGCAGTTGTTCGACCGGCTTTTGCCCGAAGCCAGACAGGCGCTGCGCGAGACGGCGGCGTTCATTGTGGCAACACTTCCCGCGCCTCGGTCAAGCGATAGCTGACGGCCTCGGCTACATGAGGGCGACGCACATCCTGCTCGCCCTCCAGATCGGCAATGGTGCGCGCAACGCGAAGAACGCGGTGGTAGCCACGCGCCGACAGGCCAAACCGCTCTGCCACACGGGTGAGAAGGGCGCGGCCCTCTGCATCCGGCGTTGCCATGGCGTTAAGGACTGTGCCTTCAGCATCGGCATTGACACGGATGCCGGGGGCGTTCGCGAAACGGTTGGTCTGCACGGTGCGCGCCTGCGCGACCCGCTGCGCGACGACAACAGAGCTATCCCCCGATTCTGGCAGATCAAGGTCAGTGAAGGCGACAGGCGGCACGTCTATGCGCAGATCGAAGCGGTCCATAAGTGGGCCGGAAATGCGGCTCATGTAATCTTCGCCACAGACAGGCACACGAGCACAGGCGCGTGCAGGATCGAAAAGATAACCGCATTTACAAGGGTTAGCGGCTGCGACCAGCATGAAACGACAGGGGTACTTAACATGCGCATTGGCGCGGGCAATGACGACTTCGCCAGTCTCAATCGGTTGGCGCAGGGTTTCCAAAACGGCGCGGGGGAATTCGGGGAACTCATCCATGAACAGGACGCCGTTGTGGGCTAAAGAGATCTCGCCCGGTTTCGCACCACGCCCGCCGCCGACGATGGCAGCGATGGACGCAGTATGATGAGGCTCGCGAAAGGGACGTGTGCGGGAAATGCCACCTTCGTCCAGCAGCCCGGACAGAGAGTGGATCATCGAGGTTTCCAGCGCTTCGACGGCTGTTAGGGGCGGCAGGATACCGGGCAGGCGCGCGGCGAGCATGGATTTTCCAGACCCGGGCGTGCCAACCATCAACACGTGATGACGCCCGGCGGCCGCAATTTCCAGCGCGCGTTTGGCGCGTTCCTGCCCTTTGACATCGCGAAAATCGCGTTGGTTGGCGGGTTGAGTGACCTCGCCGGGAGTTGCGGGGGTCAGGATGCGCATTCCGGTGAAATGCTGAATCGCTTCTGCAAGCGAGGCAGGGGCGATAACGGTGGTGGCCCCGACCCAGGCGGCTTCTGCGCCGCAGGCCTTGGGGCAGAGCAGCGTGCGGTCCTCTTCGGCGGCGGCCATGGCGGCAGGAAGCGCGCCAATCACGGGAACAAGGGTGCCGTCGAGTGACAATTCCCCAAGAGCCACGGTGCCCTCGATTTCGTCACGCGGCAGAATCTCGATGGCGGCCAGCAAGGCCAGCGCAATCGGCAGATCAAAGTGAGAGCCTTCTTTTGGCATGTCGGCAGGGGAAAGGTTTACCGTGATCCGCTTTGACGGCAGCGCGATGGACATGGATGTCAGCGCGGCGCGTACTCGTTCTTTGGCCTCGCTGACCGCCTTGTCGGGCAGGCCAACAAGGGAAAAGCTGGGCAGACCGGGCGAGACGGCGCACTGCACTTCGACAATGCGCGCCTCGACACCCTCAAACGCAACCGTATAGGCCCGCGCAACCATGTATTCACTCCGTCACCACCTCATGTTGGTTAACGAAGTGCATGGAATTGGTTTAAGATTGGTAAATGGCCATGAAAGCAGGCCATGCAGCCGGGTCCGGGACGGTTTTGTTGCGACAGAATTCGTTGCAGAATCCAAATATCCGCCCGTCCAGCCGCATAAAATGCGTCACGGGATCGCCGGAATAGGGGCATTTGGTATTTTCAGAGGGTCCATCGTCAACCCGTTCGGCAAGCATAGGCGAGGGACCGGGCCATGTGCCTTGGTCATAGTCGCGGGCATACCACGGCAGGTCCGGGCCTTTGATCAGGCTCATCGCGCGCCAGCGACGAAAGGCGGGATCGGCCAGTTGTGTGTGCAAATAGGTCTTGGCGAGGCCAGTCAGAGGCAGGCCGTAGCCCGCAAACCGCGCCGCCACAGGGGCAAAAAAGACATCCGCGGCGGAATAGTCGCCACAAAGCCAAGGCCCCCCGAATTTTTCCAGTGCGTGGGTCCAGACCTGATCGATCCGCGCCACATCCGCCTTGACGGCGTCAGAAGGCATATAGCTGGTATAGGCGCAGCGCAGGTTCATCGGGCAATCGCTGCGCAGCGCGCCGTAGCCCGAATGCATTTCGGCTGCCAGATTGCGCGCCATCGCACGCGCTGACGGGTCTGCAGGCCAAATGCCCGCGTCGGGGTGGCGCGAGGCCAGTTCTTCAGCAATGGCGAGGCTATCCCAAACCACGGCACCCTCGGGCGTGATCATGGTGGGCACCGTGCGCGCGGGGTAGAGCTCGGCCATTTGATCGCCGACGTCCCGGCTGTCAAAGTCTACAAAACGCTGCTTGAACGGCAGCCCGAATTTTTCAAACAAAAGCCAGCCGCGCAGGCTCCAGCTTGAATAGGCGCGATCGCCGAGGATGAGGGTATAGGTCATAGTGCCAAGGTTATGCCTGTTGTGACATCAAGGATAACGAATGTTTCGCATGAGTTTCATCACGGAATGTGATTGATTTTGAGGCTCTGCCAGACGTCACTGCGATGGATCTCTGTCACGGACAGATTGTCGATCTTGTTGGCGAAAGCGTCATAGGCGGTGATATCCAGCGCGCGTTGCACCTGCGTCAGGATCGCGCCGAAATGGGCGACGACGATGATGTTCTGCCCGGTGTGACGGGTCACCAGACGATCTACGGCGCGCGAGACCCTCTCGCTGACCTCGTTCCACGTCTCACCTTGCGGTGCGCGCACATCGCCGGGCTGATCCCAAAAAGCGCGGATCAGATCGGGGTCGCGGGTTTCTATTTCTGTGTGATGCAGCATCTCCCACGCGCCAAAATGGATCTCTCGCAGGTCCGGATCATGGGGCAGGCGGGTGCGCGTGCCTGTAATCGCATCGGCCGTGGTCACGCAGCGGATCAGATCAGAGGAAATCACCAGCGCATCCTGTGGCAGGTGATCGGACAGGCGTGCGATTTGATCGGTGTCCGACAGATCGGCGGGCAGATCTGTCCATCCGACCATCCCTTTGGCGTGGGTCGGCCCGTGGCGCACGAAATAGAATTGAGTCATGTCATCCCCTCTGGCAGCGCACCTTTCAACACCAGCGGCAAGCCCGCTGCAACAAAGACGGCAAGATCTGCCTGCGCGGCAAGCCAATGATTCAGGCTGCCTTGTTCATCGCGAAACCGCCGTGCCAGAGCGTTCTCAGGAACGATGCCAAGGCCCACCTCGTTGGATACGGTCACCACATGACCGGGGCAGGCGTTGATCGCAGCCAGCAAAGCGTCGCGCGCCGTTGGAATATCGGCGTCCGACAGCATCTGATTGCTCAGCCACATGGTTGCGCAATCCAGCAAGACCACCTCGTCTGACCTCACGTCAGTAAAGGCACCGGCTGCGTTCATGGGGGTTTCGATCAGCCTCCACGCGCTGTCGCGCACGTTTTTGTGATCCGCGATACGGGCGCGCATTTCGTCGTCAAACGCCTGCGCTGTCGCGATATAAACCTTTGGCTTTTCAAAGCGTTCGACCAGTCTTTCGGCAAAGGAGGATTTGCCTGAACGTGTGCCCCCTAATACGATCGTTCGCTTTGGCAACATTTTGTTCACTTTCTGTGATCCGCATCCCGACTCTCTGCGTACCAATTACAACCGAGACACGTAAGGGTCTGCAAACGCGGATCGGCTAACGGGGGCAAAAAGATGGCATTGGACGGAATTTCTGACCAGAGGTTTTCACGCAAAGCGATGAAGGCGGAATTGCTTGACGCAGAGACAGAGCTGAAACTGGCCTATGCGTGGCGCGATGAGCGCGACGAACAGGCATTGCATCGGTTGATCACCGCCTACATGCGGCTGGCGATCTCGATGGCATCAAAGTTCAAGCGGTACGGTGCGCCGATGCCGGACCTGATCCAAGAGGCGTCTGTTGGCCTGATGAAAGCGGCTGACAAGTTCGACCCGGATCGTGGCCTGCGCTTTTCGACTTATGCGGTTTGGTGGATCAAGGCATCCATTCAGGACTATGTGATGCGCAATTGGTCGATGGTGCGCACCGGGTCTACCAGCAGCCAAAAGTCGTTGTTTTTCAATCTGCGCCGGGTGCAGGCACGGCTTGAACGCGAGGCGGCGGCGACGGGCGACACGTTGGACAAGCACCAGCTACGGCAGATGATTGCGGTCGAGGTCGGCGTGCCACTGCATGACGTCGAAATGATGGAGGGACGCCTGTCCGGCTCTGATTATTCGCTGAACGTCACGCAGTCTTCTGATGACGAGGGCCGCGAGTGGATCGAGACGCTGGAAGACACAGCAGAGCAGGCGGAGGCAAAGGTCGAACATCGCCGCGACACCGATAAATTGCGCGAGTGGTTGTTGTCGGCCATGTCCGAACTGAACGAACGAGAGCGGTTTATTGTGCGCGAACGCAAACTGCGCGACGATGCGAGAACGCTGGAGTGTTTGGGCAACGAGCTTGGCTTGTCCAAGGAACGTATTCGTCAGCTAGAGGCAGCGGCCTTTGCCAAAATGCGCAAAAGCCTTGAATCCAAGTCTCAGGGCGTGCACGACTTTCTCGTATGATGACACGTTTATTAGGTGTTGCCGCGATGACCCTCACGGCAACACTGGCCCACGCCGAGTCCCGCCAGATCAACAGTACAGATTTCT
The DNA here is from genome assembly GCA_937901435.1 of uncultured Rhodobacter sp. The sequence continues at coordinate 6,591 of CALGTJ010000773.1, forward strand.
CTGTTTTTCAGGGGATTGATGTGGTTGTTCTGGGCGAAGTCCATGATAATCCCGCACATCACGCCTATCAGGCGGCTGCCGTCGCTGCGATCCAGCCAAAGGCGCTGGTGTTCGAAATGATCACCAACGGGCAGGCGTTGCGCATCCGCCCAGAGCATTTGCAGGACGAGGCCACGCTTGAACGCGTTCTGAATTGGGGAGAGAGCGGTTGGCCCGACTTTGCCATGTATTACCCGGTTTTCACGGCCACCGACGAGCCTGTGATATTCGGGGGTGCTGTCGACCGCGATCTTGTGCGCCAAGCCGTTTTGGATGGGGCCGCAGTAGTGTTCGGCGCCTCTGCCGATATGTTCAATCTGAACAACAATCTGGATGATGCAGAACAATCCCTGCGCGAAGCGGGCCAGATAGCGTCCCATTGCGACGCGCTGCCAGAGGCGATGCTGGGTGGTATGGTCGAGGCGCAGCGATTGCGCGATGCCTCTATGGCGCGCGCGGTTGTGGCAGCACTGGCAGAAACTGGGGGGCCTGTGGTCTTGATCACCGGAAACGGGCACGCGCGAACGGATTGGGGTGTGCCGCGTGATCTGGCGGTTGCCATGCCTGATCTGACACTTGTTTCTGTCGCCCAGTTCGAGGAAAGCCCCAGGGGCGCGGTGCCCTATGATTTCTGGCTCAAGACCGCGCCGCACGAGCGTGGTGATCCCTGCGAAGGCTTTGCCATCAGCAAATGAGGTTTTGCGCTAGCCCATTGTCCTCTTGTGATGCGGGGCCTAGAACCTAGGGGCAATAAAGAGGGCCTCGGCATGTTGGCGGGAAAACGTATTCTACTGATCATCGGTGGCGGCATCGCAGCGTTCAAATCGCTGGATCTGATCCGCCGTCTTCGCGAGCGCGGCGCAACGGTAGTGCCTGTTCTGACCCGCGCATCAGAGGAGTTTGTGACCCCCTTGTCAGTTTCGGCTCTGGCGGCGCAAAAGGTCTACCGCGATCTCTTTGATCTGACGGATGAGGCCGAGATGGGTCATATCGAATTGTCGCGCGCCGCGGACCTTGTGGTTGTTGCCCCGGCGACAGCCGACCTGATGGCCAAGATGGCCGGGGGGCATGCCAATGACCTTGCCTCGACGGTGCTGATGGCGACTGACAAGCGCGTGCTGATTGCGCCTTCGATGAATGTACGGATGTGGCAGCACCCCGCGACCCAACGTAATCTTTCGACGCTGCGCGGTGATGGTGTTTTGGTCGTCGGCCCGGACGAGGGCGCGATGGCCTGCGGTGAATACGGACCCGGTCGGATGGCCGAAGTGCCCCAGATCATTGCCAGTGTTGAGACAGCGTTGATGGACGGTCCCCTTAAGGGGCGGCATATCCTCGTGACCTCTGGCCCCACACATGAACTGATCGACCCGGTGCGCTATATTGCGAACCGATCGTCCGGTGCGCAGGGTACTGCGATTGCGCGGGCCTTGGCGGCGCTGGGCGCGAGGGTCAGCTTTGTGACCGGGCCTGCGGATGTGCCCCCGCCAGAGGGGGTCGAGGTGATCCACGTGCAGACCGCAAGGCAGATGCTGGAGGCCGTAAAGGCCCATCTGCCTGCCGACGCGGCGGTGTTTGCGGCGGCTGTTGCCGATTGGCGCATGGCAGAGGATCAGCCGCAAAAGATCAAGAAAGACGGATCCGGCGCGGTGCCAACGCTCGCCTTTGCCGAGAACCCGGATATTCTGGCGACGGTGGCGCAGATGGCCAGTGGGCGACCTAGATTGGTCGTCGGATTTGCGGCAGAGACGGATGATGTCATCGCCAATGCCACGGCCAAACGCCTGCGCAAGAGGTGCGACTGGATCGTGGCCAATGATGTCTCTGCCGAAACGGGGATCATGGGGGGCAGCGAGAACGCGGTGACCCTGATTTCAGACGCTGGCGCAGAGGCGTGGCCGCGCATGGCAAAAGGTCAGGTGGCGCAACGACTGGCTGCCAAGATTGCCGAGGCATTGATATGAGCGCGCCTGTCCTGCGCTTTGTCTGGGACGACGGGGCCGACCGCGGGCTGGGCCTGCCGTCTTATGAAACCGCCGGGGCGGCAGGGGCTGATATTCGCGCCAATCTGCCGTTGGATCTGCGCGAGACTGGTGTCACTTTGGCGAGCATGGAACGGCGCATCATTGCCACAGGTCTGCGGGTCGAGATCCCGGTTGGCTTTGAAATGCAGATCAGACCGCGCTCTGGTCTGGCGTTGAAACATGGCATCACCCTGCCAAATACGCCCGGCACCATCGATAGCGATTATCGCGGGCCTTTAGGCGTCTTGCTGGTCAATCTGGGGGCGGACCCCTACCGGATCACTCACGGGGATCGCATCGCCCAGATGATTATCGCGCCCGTTGTGCAGGCCCGGTTCGAGGTGATCGAAACGCTTGGGGACACAGCGCGGGGCGCGGGTGGCTTTGGCTCTACGGGGCGGTTCTGATGATCCTTTTTCTGACGCTTGCCGTGGGCCTTTGGGTGCTGGGGCATCATTTACGCACACCAAAACGCGCGCGCTGGATTATGATTGGGCTGCTTTATGTGCTTGTCCTGATCCTGCTGGTGGTCTTGCCCGAAACTCACGCTCTGCGCCGATCCTTGGGCGAATCCTTTGCCGAATGGGGCGCGCTTGGCGTGCTTGCGCTGGTGATCATGGGCTATCGCGCGGTTCTGGGGCGGGTCAGGTCGAGGGCGGATGTTGTGGAACGCATAGCGACGCCCGCATCCAAATCGGGCAGTTTTCAGGCGGACGAGTTGGACCGGTACGCCCGCCACATCATGCTGCGCGAGATTGGCGGACCGGGACAGAAGCGTCTGAAAGCGGCCAAGGTTCTGGTGGTCGGGGCGGGCGGGCTTGGGTCCCCGGCGTTGATGTATCTGGCCGCTGCCGGGGTGGGCACCATTGGCGTGGTTGATGACGACATTGTCGAAAGCACCAACCTGCAACGCCAAATCGCCCATACGGATGACCGGATCGGAATGCCCAAGGTGTTCTCTGCGGAACGCGCGATGAAGAGTGTGAATCCCTATGTCGAGGTGCGCCCCTATCATCGCCGTCTGACACCAGAGATCGCGCGGGATCTGATCGCGGACTATGACCTTGTGCTGGACGGCACCGATAATTTCGACACCCGCTATCTGGTGAATGACGCCTGCGTGGCGCTGGGCAAGCCTTTGATTTCCGGGGCTTTGACCCAATGGGAGGGCCAGATCAGCCTGTTTGATCCGGCCCACGGCGCGCCCTGCTATGCCTGCGTGTTTCCGCAGGCGCCGGCTGACGGGCTTGCACCGTCTTGTGCCGAGGCGGGCGTGCTTGGGCCTTTGCCCGGCGTGGTTGGCGCGATGATGGCGGTCGAGGCGGTCAAGGTGATTGTGGACGCCGGACAAGGGCTGGCAGGTCGGATGCTGATTTATGACGCGTTATATGCCGAAACGCGGGTGATCTCGCTGGAGCGACGCGTGGATTGTGCGACCTGCGGGCTGTCTTCTTGAGGGCGCGTGACCAAAATGTGCGCGACCGCGCGCTTTTACTCAGCTTTTTGTGAGGTGACGCAAGATTTGGGTGTATGTGTGGGTTTGAACGCCGATTTGCCCGGTTTTTATGGACAGTCGCCCGGTGGCGCGGTTTAGTTGACCTAGGAACATTCACTTGGGAGTGCTGTTATGAAAGCCTTTGCTCTTGCTGTGGGATTTGCCGCGGCTTTGTGTGCCACTGCTGTTACTGCCGGGGGGCATTTGCCTGATCTTGCGGGGCGGACGGTGGTTGTGGTGACCGAGAACGCCTATCCGCCTTTGCAATTCATCGAGCCCGCGAGCGGTGATGCGATTGGCTGGGAATATGATGCGATGGCAGAGATAGCCGAGCGTCTGAATATTGAAGTGGTTTATGAGAACATCAGCTGGGACGCGATGATCTCGGCGGTGTCAGAGGGCCAATATGATCTGGGCATGACTGGGATCACCATTCGCGAGGATCGCGCCGAGATGGTGGATTTCTCTGATGCCTACATGCGTTCTGAGATGGTCATGTTGGTGCGCGGTGATGAAGAGCGGTTCAGCGATGCGACCTCTTTTGCGGGGGATGAGGATCTGTTGATGGCCGCGCAACCGGGCACGACGCCGTTTTATGTGGGTGTTTACGATGTGCTGGATGGCGACGAGGCCAATCCCCGGATCAAGCTGTTCGAGACGTTTGGCGCCGGGGTGCAGGCGCTGCGGACGGGCGATGTGGATCTGGTGCTGACCTATGGCACGGCGGGCGCGGGGTATGTGGCGGCCAGTGAAGGTGGGTTGAAGATCATTGGCGAGAAACTGGGCACCGAGGATTTCGGGTTCATCTTTCCAAACGGTTCCGATCTGGTCGAGCCGATGAACGCCGCCATCGCCGCAATGCAGGACGATGGCACCATCGAGGCGCTGAACAAAAAGTGGTTCCTTGACTTCAAGATTGGCGGTTAAAGCGCTTTGATCCCTTCATCGGATCCCGAAAGCGACTTTCCCTGGTGGTTGGTTTTTGCGGGCGCGCTGGCGGGGTTTTTCCTATACCGGGTTGTCATTGACGACCTTTATGCGCAGGTGCTGTCGACGCTGATGCGGGGTGTCGGCATCACGGTTTTCGTAACCCTGATCAGCTTTTTTTCGGCCTGTCTTATCGGGCTTTTGCTGGCCACCGCGACCCTCAGCCGGTTTATCGTCTTGCGACAGGTAGCGCGGTTTTACATCGAGATCGTGCGTGGTGTGCCAATCATCGTCTTGCTGCTTTACGTGGCTTTTGTCTTTGCCCCCGCATTGGTTGCTGCGTGGAACGGGATCGCGGATACCCTTGGGTTTGATCCGATCCGCACCCGCGATTTCCCTTTGCTGTGGCGGGCGATCCTTGCGCTGACCATCGGCTATTCCGCGTTTATCGCCGAGGTGTTTCGCGCCGGATTGCAGGCGGTCGACAATGGCCAGATCGAGGCGGCCAAGTCGATTGGCCTCAACGGTTGGCAGCGGTTCCGCCACATCGTTTTTCCGCAGGCGTTCCGGATGATCCTGCCGCCGTTGGGCAATGATTTTGTGGCGATGGTCAAGGACAGTTCTCTGGTGTCTGTGCTGGGCGTCAGCGACATCACTCAGTTGGGCAAACTGACCGCAGCGGGAAATTTTCGTTATTTCGAGACTTATAATGTGGTGGCGTTGATCTATCTCATGATGACGATAAGTCTTTCAGTGGCGCTGCGTCGATTGGAACGCCATCTGCGTGGGCAGCCCTTTAAATAAAAGACACAAGCCGAAAAGACTGCTACCTGACACAGTATTGAAATGGAGGAGATCCGGATGAAAATGATTTTTGCGGCTGCTTTGCTGGCAGCGGGTCCTGTGTTCGCACAGACGGCATCAACCGACGGCGCGATGGTCTACTTTGTCTTGCCGACGGATGGCGCGACGGTGTCCAGCCCGGTTACGGTGGTCTTTGGCCTGTCCGGCATGGGCGTTGCCCCGGCTGGCACGGAAAAGGACGGCACCGGGCATCATCACCTGCTGATCGACCGCCCGCCTCTGGGCGAGGGTGAATTCGGTGCAGAAGAGTTTGAACTGGCGATCAGTTCTGACGACAATCACAAGCATTTTGGCGGCGGTCAGACCGAGACCACGCTGGACCTTGCCCCCGGTCAGCACACGTTGCAACTGGTGCTGGGGGATGCGGGCCATGTGCCCCATGATCCGGCTGTGACCTCTGGTGTGATTACAATTACCGTCGAATAGCACTGGTCTAACGCGGTGCGGCTGCCTACCTATGCGATACCGCATTGAAGGAGCCGCACCGATGACCAACGCTTTGCTGACCGACTGGACCACGCCTTTTCAGATCGCGCCCTTTGATCAGATTTCTGACGAAGACTTCGAACCTGCTTTGCAGGAGGCGCTGACACAGGCGCGCTCCGGGATTGCCAAGATCGTTTCCAATCCAGACGCGCCGACATTCGCCAATACAATCGAGGCATTGGAACTGGCCGACGAAATGCTTGGCCGGGTATTGTCGGTATTTTACAACATCGCCGGGGCTGACAGTAATCCCAAGCGCGAAGAGTTGCAGCGCGCGTTTTCGCCCAAGCTGGCGCAATATTCCTCTGAAATCACGATGAACGCTGATCTGTTCGCCCGGATCGAAGCCGTCTGGCAGGCCCGCGAGACGCTGGATCTGAACGAAGAACAGGCGCGCGTGCTGATGCTGACGCGGCGTGGTTTTGTGCGCTCTGGGGCGCAGCTGGAGGGGGACGCACGGGACCGTCTTAGCGCGGTCAAGGAACGGCTGGCGGTGCTGGGCACCCAATTCACCCAGAACCTGCTGGCGGATGAGCGGTCCTGGTTCATGGAACTGTCCGAGGCCGATCTGGAGGGCCTTCCTGCCTTTGTGGTCGCGACCGCGCGCTCTGCCGGGCAGGACAAGGGTGTCGACGGGCCGGTGATCACGCTGTCTCGCTCGCTGATCGTGCCGTTTCTGCAATTCTCGCCCCGTCGTGATCTGCGCGAGATCGCCTATAAGGCTTGGGTCGCGCGCGGTGAGAATGGCGGCGAGACCGACAACCGTGGCATCGCGGCAGAGACGCTGGCCTTGCGGCAGGAACGCGCGCAATTGCTGGGTTACGATAGCTTCGCGGCCTACAAGCTGGAAACAGAGATGGCCAAGACACCTGAGGCCGTGGAAAACCTGCTGATGCAGGTCTGGACCCCGGCCAAAGCAGCCGCAGAGGCAGATGCAGAGGTTTTGACCGCGATGATGCAGGCCGATGGGATCAACGGCGATCTGGAGCCTTGGGACTGGCGGTATTATTCGGAAAAGCGCCGCCGCGCAGAGCATGATCTGGATGAGGCAGAGCTAAAACCATATCTGCAACTGGACCGCATGATCGAGGCCGCGTTCACCTGTGCAACCCGTCTGTTTGGTCTGGCGTTCAAGCCGATTGACGTGGCCATGTACCACCCGGACGCCCGCGCGTGGGAAGTCACCCGCGACGGCGAACATCTGGCGGTGTTTGTTGGCGATTACTTTGCCCGTGGATCAAAACGCTCGGGCGCGTGGTGTTCTGCCATGCGCTCGCAGCAGCGGCTGTCGGGCGATATCCGGCCCATCGTCGTGAACGTCTGCAACTT
>CALGTJ010000774.1 GCA_937901435.1 uncultured Rhodobacter sp.
TGATCCATGCCATTGCCGGCGGTTATGCGCTGGGTCTGCTGTTGGTTCTCGGACCGCGTATCGGCAAATTTGCCGCAGATGGCACCCCGCGCGATATCCCACCGCACAATCCGTGGCTGCTGACCATTGGGATCTTTTTGATCTATACCGGTTTTTGGGGGTTCTATGCCGCTTGCAACGTTCCGATTATTTCACCAGAAGTGATTGACGGCCAAATCACAGGAACCACTTGGACCGCCACCAACATCTATCTGGCACCCACCACGTTATCGGCAATCACCTTTAACTTCCTGATGTCATTGTCAGGTGGGTTAATGGCGGCCTATATCGTCTCCAAAGGGGATCCATTCTGGACATTCTCAGGCGGGTTGGCTGGTATCATTACAGCCTCTGCGGGCAATGACCTGTACCACCCTATTCAGGCCATGTTGGTCGCCGCAATCGGTGTGGTGATTGTGTACCGGCTGCATTTTTGGGTCGAGCGCAAGTTCAAAATCGACGATGCCGTTGGTGCCGTCGCCGTGCACGGTTATTCGGGCGTCGTGGGCTTGATTATCGCTGGGTTTGTTCTTTGGGGAGCACCATCGTCCCCTTATGAAGGCTATGTTGCGGTCAATCCACTGGGTCAATTGATTGGGGCCGTGATTATGTTTGGCTTGCTTGGGTTTCTACCAGGGTGGGGTCTGGCCAAGATCCAGCAGGCCGCTGGCGTGTTGCGCATCCCGAGAGAAGTTGAACTGCAAGGGTTAGACTTTTCAGAAAACAGGGCTTTTGAGGCCGCGCAAAGCGACGTCATCAATGCCGAAAAAGCCGCAGTGGCAGAAAAATAAGGAGACGAAACTATGTCGACGATTGGATATGAAAGTTGGGCGGTTGATCTTGGAACGGTCGGGGCAGTGTACCCATTTCAAGGCTGGGAACTGGTGATGACTGTCCTTGGCGTGCTTTTCTGGCTTGGCTGGCATCGCATACAGTTTCTGGCTGAAAGCAAAGAACTGGAAGACGCGGTGAACAGCTATAAAGGCCCAGAGGCAACGCAGGCTATCGAACGTTATTAAAGACCTGAATTACCGATGCGTAAACGGGCGGCAAAGCAATTTGCCGCCCGTTCATTTGTCCAGCGGTTTGATTTGCCTTAAATGAAAATAAATTTCTTGGCAGTTGCGGTTTCGTCGAATCTAGGGTACGACAATCGCCACATACTTAAGATAAGGATTATTTTGAATGTGCGGAATCGTCGGATTATTCTTGAAAGATAAAACACTAGAGCCACAACTCGGTGAAATGCTAACTGAAATGCTTGTGACAATGACAGATAGAGGCCCGGACAGTGCGGGTATTGCGATCTATGGTAACGAGCACGACACACAGAAAAAACTGACCGTTCAATCTGACAATGGGGCCGAAGATTTTGCCACATTGGCCACAGATCTTGGTGCCGTCATCGGCGCGGATGTCAGCCTCAATCGCAAGGACACCCATGCGGTCCTGAACATACCCAGCAACAGCATCGATGCCGCCCGCACCGCATTGCGCGAACTGCGCCCCGAACTGCGGGTGATGAGTGCAGGCGACACAATCGAGATTTATAAAGAGGTCGGGCTGCCCAGCGACGTTGCTGCACGGTTTGACGTTAGAAAAATGTCCGGCACCCACGGCATCGGACACACCCGCATGGCCACAGAATCTGCTGTCACCACGATGGGTGCGCACCCGTTCTCAACCGGACCTGATCAATGTCTGGTCCACAACGGATCACTGTCTAACCACAACAGCCTGCGCCGCAAGCTGCGCCGTGAAGGCATTCATATCGAGACCGAAAACGATACCGAGGTTGGAGCGGCTTATCTGACGTGGAAGATGCAGCAAGGCAGCACATTGGGCGAAGCACTGGACAGCAGCCTTGAAGATCTTGATGGGTTTTTTACCTTTGTAGTTGGAACCAAAGACGGGTTTGGTGTTGTGCGCGACCCAATTGCCTGTAAACCAGCCGTCATGGCAGAAACCGATCAATATGTGGCATTTGGTTCGGAATACCGGGCCTTGGTCAATTTGCCCGGTATCGATCAGGCCCGCGTTTGGGAACCCGAGCCCGCAACTGTTTATTTCTGGAATCACTGACATGCAAACATTCGACCTCGAACAGAACGATCTGCGTACATTGAACGCCACACTTCATGCGCAAAAAACTGATACCAACCAGACCGCTTGGAATATTATCAACCCTCGCGGTAGCCATGCGATCGCGGTGGGACTGGATGCGCCAATTGAGGTCACGGTCAATGGCTCGACAGGCTATTATTGCGCTGGCATGAACCAGCAGGCCAAGGTCAACGTTAAAGGTTCAGTTGGACCGGGCGTGGCTGAAAATATGATGTCAGGCACGGTAATTATAGACGGCGATGCCAGCCAATACGCCGGAGCAACAGGCCATGGCGGCCTGTTGGTGATCAAGGGGAATGCTTCTTCCCGCTGCGGCATATCAATGAAGGGCATCGATATCGTCGTGCATGGCAATATCGGGCATATGTCTGCTTTTATGGCCCAATCCGGTACTCTGGTGGTCTGCGGCGATGCCGGCGATGCATTGGGCGACAGCCTGTATGAAGCGCAGTTGTTTGTGCGCGGTTCTGTCAAAAGCCTCGGGGCAGATTGTATCAAAAAAGAGATGCGTCCAGAACATCTTGCCCATCTAAAAGTGCTGCTGGCACAGGCCGATTCAGATGCAAAACCGGAAGAGTTTACACGCTATGGCTCGGCTCGCCAGCTGTATAATTTTGACGTCGATAACGCCGGCGCATATTAAGGACGATGACCATGAAAGACGAAAAAAGCGCCGACATCCCGCGCACCGAACCGATCCAATCCGCAACTTTCAGCAACCCCATCAATGCCGAGATTCGCCGCGCCGCGGCCACCGGTATTTATGACATTCGGGGCGGTGGCGCAAAACGCAAGGTCCCCCATTTCGATGATCTACTGTTTCTTGGTGCCTCAATCTCGCGCTACCCGCTCGAAGGCTACCGCGAAAAATGTGAGACCAGTGTCAAATTGGGCA
>CALGTJ010000775.1 GCA_937901435.1 uncultured Rhodobacter sp.
ACCAAACCCTCGCCTGAGACGCACACTCTCAAAATGGGGGGTGAGTAATTACGACCACCCTTTACCGTGTAAAGATCATTCAAAGCGCAGATTTGTGCAGCTTACAGAGTTCAGCCGTGTTCACCAGCACGCCAGCGAATCGCCAGAGCAGCCTGCATTAACCATTTACGACTTGGTCTTTACCGCCCATCCCCGCCAGATTTCGCCAAGAATCCGGCCTCGCGGATAGGAACAGATAGCTGCGACTGACCCGCACCTGATCGCTGCTACTCAAGGTCAAAACCTCCCCATTGCCGTCCTGCCGTCCTGTCGCCCAGTGGTCCGGTCGCCCAGTCGTCCGGTCGCCCAGTCGTCCGGTCGCTTGACGGCGGTGATATGCGCCAGCGCCACGCAATGAGAGCGATGCACCTGCAGCCCCTGTGTCGCGCCGACCTCGCGGATCGCATCGCCCAGCCGCATCAGAACCAGCCGCATCAGAACCATCTCGCGCCCTTTGGTGGTCACGATCTGCACGTCATGATCCGATCCGGACAGTTCCAGCCCCAACACAGCCTCAAAATTCGCAACCCGGTCGGCCCCTTTGGCCTGGTCGCTGCCACCGGGACGGCTTGCACAAAATGATCGGGGGCCTATGGATCTTTGTCGCGATCGCACAACGAAGCCCAACATATCTTTTGACCGTCACAACGCTGTGGACGCTTGACTTGGCTTTGCGAACCGCGGTTCAGGGCGAAGCGCGCTGACATGAAAGGCGGTTCAGGATTCTTTATGCCCAAGCCATTGGAATCGAATCCCTTTTCGTCTTTCCCTCCGGTCGCTTGATGAGCAGAATGATCTTTCCTGACGCACCTGTTAAGCGGTTTTTCGGTCTTGCAGAGCTCGTCGTCATCGCGGTTCTTTTCGGCTGGGGCAAGATCGGTCAAACCTTGCTGAATGCGCTTTTCAAGCGACGCAGGCTTAACTAAACACAGACCATCATGGTTGAATGGCGCATCACTGACGGGTTGACCGATTACGACACGGCCGTCGCGGTGATGGAATTGCGGGCCGCCGAGATTGCCGAGGGTCGCGCGCCCGAACTGATTTGGTTGGTCGAACATCCCCCGCTTTACACCGCCGGGACCAGCGCCAAGCCACAAGACCTGACCGATCCCGACCGCTTTCGGGTCTATACCAGCAAGCGCGGCGGGCAATATACCTATCACGGGCCCGGACAGCGGGTGGTCTATGTCATGCTTGATCTGGGCAAACGCGGGCGGGATGTGCGCAAATTCGTGCAAGACCTCGAAGGTTGGGTCATCGCCACGCTGGATCGCTTTAACGTCAAAGGAGAGATCCGCTGTGGCCGTGTCGGGGTCTGGGTCAGCCGTCCCGATCAGCCTGCCCAACCGGACGGCAACCCGCATGAAGACAAGATCGCCGCCATCGGCGTGCGCCTGCGCAAATGGGTCAGCTTTCACGGGCTGTCGATCAATGTAGAGCCGGATCTGGGCCATTTTTCCGGTATCGTGCCCTGTGGGATCACGCAGTACGGCGTAACCTCTCTGGTCGATCTTGGCCTGCCAGTCACCATGAATGATGTCGACGTTGCGCTGCGCCAAACCTTTGAAGAGGTGTTCGGTGCGCGGGATGACGGCTTGGACCTTGGGTGAGAACCGCTCTGCTTTTCCCCGCGATGTGACCGATCAGGGACTCTAGGTGTGAGGGGCACCACAGAAAGAGGTCTCAAAATGCCGCGAAGCTTTATCATCCTGACAATGGTCGGGCTGGGAATGTCCCTGATTATCCCTTTTATGGCCCTTGCGGGTTAGGCATCGCCTCCCCGGTTAACTGGAAACGCGCGGCGCACTGCCACGCTGAATTTATCGCGTTTTTCACCCGAAGATTAACTCTGCGCTCATTTTCCTGCATTATGCCCAAGACGGACTGCGACAATCTGATCGCATCTGCGACGCTTAGTGCGTTGCTCTGAGCAGCGAGGCACTCTAAAACACATTCAAAGTCCATGGTGCGTGCGGAATCGCGCCTGTGGGAAACGCAATAAACCTCAAGCAGGAGGCCTCCGCATGGCAGATGCAGCCGTTCAAGGGCACGACCACCACGACGAACGAAGCTTTTTTGTTCGTTGGTTCATGTCCACGAACCACAAAGACATCGGCATTCTTTATATTTTCACCGCCGCTCTAGCCGGTTTCATCTCTGTCGCATTCACGATCTACATGCGTCTCGAGTTGATGAATCCCGGCGTGCAGTTGATGTGCGTCGAAGGCGCGCGCCTGATTGCGGATAGTACCGCGACCTGTACGCCAAACGGCCACTTGTGGAACGTCCTGATCACGGGTCACGGCATCCTGATGATGTTCTTTGTGGTCATTCCGGCGCTGTTTGGCGGATTTGGCAACTATTTCATGCCATTGCAGATCGGTGCGCCGGATATGGCCTTTCCGCGGATGAACAACCTGTCCTATTGGATGTTCGTTGCCGGAACCACGCTGGCGGTCCTGTCGGTGTTCAGCCCTGGCGGCAATGGTCAGCTTGGGTCTGGCGTGGGTTGGGTGCTTTACCCGCCGCTGTCGACCACTGAGGGTGGCTATTCCATGGATCTTGCGATCTTTGCGGTCCACCTGTCGGGTGCCTCGTCGATCCTCGGTGCGATCAACATGATCACGACCTTCCTGAACATGCGTGCCCCCGGCATGACCCTGTTCAAAGTGCCTCTGTTCGCCTGGTCGATCTTTGTCACAGCCTGGCTTGTGCTTTTGGCACTGCCCGTTCTGGCAGGCGCAATCACGATGCTGCTCACAGACCGCAACTTTGGAACAACCTTCTTTGATCCTGCAGGCGGTGGTGACCCGGTTCTTTACCAGCACATCCTGTGGTTCTTTGGCCACCCCGAAGTGTACATCGTGATCCTGCCCGCCTTTGGCATCATCAGCCATGTCGTCGCCACCTTTTCGCGCAAGCCCGTGTTTGGCTACCTGCCGATGGTTTGGGCATTGATCGGGATCGGGGCCTTGGGCTTTGTCGTCTGGGCACACCACATGTACACGGTCGGTATGTCCCTGACCCAGCAGAGCTACTTTATGCTGGCCACGATGGTTATCGCGGTTCCCACGGGCGTTAAGATCTTTTCCTGGATTGCGACAATGTGGGGCGGTTCGGTCGAGTTCAAAACGCCGATGCTCTGGGCATTCGGGTTTATCTTTCTGTTCACCCTCGGTGGTGTGACCGGTATTGTGTTGTCACAGGCTGGCATCGACCGTGCCTATCACGACACCTACTACGTGGTTGCGCATTTCCACTACGTGATGAGCCTTGGGGCGGTCTTTGGC